>NZ_WHJF01000081.1:0-31733 GCF_011682185.1 Massilia genomosp. 1 | reverse complement strand
AGCCTACCCGCAGGGCGCATTTGAAAGCCTCATGGCCGCAAGGCAGTGGGTCGGCACGTTCGTGCGCTGGTACAACGAGGAACACCGTCACAGCGCTATCCAATTCGTTACACCGGCACAGCGTCACTCGGGCCTGGACGGCGCGCTGCTACGCAAACGCGCCGAGGTCTATGAAGCGGCCAAGGCCGCGCGCCCGGAGCGCTGGAGTGGCGATACGCGAAGCTGGGCGCCAGTGACGACGGTACACCTCAATCCCGAAAAAAGTGTCACGGAAGCCGTCACCAAAAAGGAGAAAAATCAAGCACTCAAAAAAGCAGCGTAAAAATCGTATTTAGGCGACAACTAGCTTGCAAATTTCCGTGGACGTGAACGGGATTGTTTCCTGGGTGGACGCTCTCATGCGGAACGCATGATATGCATGCACAATTTCGGGATCGGCGGCGGCGGGACTGCTACAATCGGCCCATATTGCTAAAGGAGCATGAGACATGACGCAAGACCTGACCTTGGAGCGGAATATGGAAGAACAGAAAAACATGGCGCGCATTCTGTATATCGTGCATGCGCTGGCATTGGTTTTCTCGCTGGGCATGCTGTCGGCGATCCCGCTGATCGTCAACTACATCAAGCGCGGCGAGGCGCAAGGGACCTTCGTCTACAGCCATCACAGCTGGATGATCCGCTCGTTCTGGTGGTTCGTTTTCTGGATGGTGGTCGCTATTTTCTTTGCGGTGGCGCTGGGCTGGGTGTTCGGTATCGGCCTGTTCATCGCATGGGTCGTCGGCGGACTGGCGTGGATCTGGAAAGCGTATCGCCTGCTGAAAGGATTTTTCGATCTGGAGAAGAACCAGGCGATGCCGGCTTGACGACGGTTAGCCGGACCGTCCGCCACCGGTTAGCTCGTCGTTCCCGCCTGCGCGGGAACGACGAGCTAGCGGTAACCGCGAGCCAACGGGAACGACGCGCCAGTGGCCGGAACGCACACGCGGCTCACAGCCGCGCCAAGCCCTGCTCGATGTCCGCGATCAGGTCATCGGCTTCTTCCAGCCCGATATTGAAGCGCACCAGCACCCCCGCATCCTTCCAATCCTTGCGCATTGCCTGCACCCGGCACGGCATGACCAGGCTGTTCGCCCCGCCCCAGCTGTAGCCAATCCCGAACAAGGCCAGGCTGTCGACAAAGCGGTCGGTCTGCTCTTGGCTGTAACGCGCATCGAACACCACCGAAAACAAGCCCCCTGCCCCGGTAAAATCGCGCTTCCAGTGTGCATGACCCGGACAATCGGCAAACGCCGGGTGCAGCACGCGCGCAATCTCGGGACGCGCCTTGAGCCAGAGCGCCACCTTGCGCGCGGCCGCATCGTGCGCTTCAAAACGCAGCCGCATGGTGGGGAGCGAGCGCAGCACCAGGTACGCATCGTCGGCGCTGACACCCAGGCCGAGCCGCATATGCGCCATCGCCAGCCGGTCGTTGAGCGCACGCTCGCGCGTAATCACGGCGCCCATCAGCACATCCGAGCCGCCCGACTGGTACTTGGTCAGCGCCTGCATGATGATGTCGACGCCATGCGCGAAGCCGCGCAGTGCCAAGCCGGCCGACCAGGTGTTATCGAGCGCCACCAGGGCGCCGGCGGCATGCGCCGCCTTGCAGATGGCCGGCAAGTCGGGCACTTCCATCGACACCGACCCCGGCGCCTCGGTCCAGACCAGTTTCGTATTCGGCTGCATCAGTTGCGCGATGCCGGCCCCGATCATCGGATCGTAATAGCGCGCCGTGATGCCGAAGTCGGCGCTGAGCCAGCGCCCCAGTTCGCGGTTCGGGTTGTACACATTATCGGGCAGCAGCACGTCGTCGCCGCTTTTGAGCAGCGCAAAATCGACCATGGCGATCGCCGCCAGCCCGCTCGGCGCCAGCAGGCAGAACTGCCCGTCTTCGATGGCGGCCAGGCGCGCTTCCAGCGTGAACGTGGTGGGCGTGCCGTGCAGGCCGTAGGTATAGGCGCTTTTGTCTTTCCAGTCGCCCGAACGCATCGCCGCGACATCCTTGAACAGGACCGTCGAGGCGTGATGGATCGGGGTGGGAAACGCCGCAAAGCCGGCGGGCGGCTGGTAGGCGTCGTGAATCAGTTGGGTTTGCGGGGAAGTTGTTTTCATCGGGCTGGCAGGATTGGCAGTGGCGGCGCGGCCACTTGCTTCGGCCGTGCCAGCCGTGGGGGACTAGAGGGGGCCTCGAAAAACCGTAGCGAGCGGCGCCAGTTTCGTCCGAGAAGCGCAGCCGTACGAAGGTACGGTGAGCATCGCAGGGCGAAAATGACGCCGCGCAGTAGGTTTTTCGAGGCCCACTAGACGACCGAAGCCCAGAGATCGTGGGCGTCGGCGGCGGTGATGGCGACCTCGGCGAATTCGCCGACGCTGAGCTTCTTGCCCGGCACCAGCGAGCGCTTGATGTGGACCACGCCGTCGATTTCAGGCGCGTCGGCCCACGAGCGGCCGATCGCTTCCTTGGCGCCGACTTCATCGACCAGCACGCGCATGGTCTTGCCGACCTTGGCCTGCAGGCGCTTGGCCGAGATTTCTTCTTGCAGCAGCATGACGCGGCCGCGCCGCTCTTCGCGCACGTCGTCCGGCACCGGATTGTCGAGCAGGTTGGCGCTCGCGCCTTCCACTGGCGAATACGCAAAGCAGCCGAGGCGGTCGATCTGGGCTTCCTTGAGGAAGTCGAGCAGGTACTCGAATTCGGCTTCGGTTTCGCCCGGGAAGCCGGCGATGAAGGTCGAGCGGATCGTCAGGTCCGGGTTCATGGCGCGCCAGGCCTGGATGCGGTCGAGGTTTTTCTCGCCGCTGGCCGGGCGCTTCATGCGCTTCAACACATCGGGATGGGCGTGCTGCATCGGAATGTCGAGGTAAGGCAGGACATTGCCACCGCTCATCATCGGGATGATCTGGTCGACGTGCGGATATGGATACACATAGTGCAGGCGCACCCAGGCGCCGAACTGCGCGGCCAGCTGGCCCAGCGCTTCGACCAGTTGCGTCATGTGGGTCTTGACCGGGCGGCCATTCCAGAAACCGGAGCGGAACTTGACGTCGACGCCGTAGGCGCTGGTGTCTTGCGAGATGACCAGCAATTCCTTGACGCCGGCCTTGAACAGGTTTTCGGCTTCCATCATCAGGTCGGCGATCGGACGCGACACGAGGTCGCCGCGCATCGACGGGATGATGCAGAAACTGCAACGGTGATTGCAGCCTTCGGAAATCTTGAGGTAAGCGTAATGTTTCGGCGTGAGCTTGATGCCCTGCGCCGGCACCAGGTCGAAGAACGGCTCGTGCGGCTTGGGCAGGTGCAGATGGACCGAGTCCATGACTTCGCCGAGGGCGTGGGGACCGGTGACGGCCAGCACTTTCGGGTGGACCTTCATGATGATGTCGTCGCCGGCAGCATCTTTTTTGGCGCCGAGGCAGCCGGTGACGATGACGCGGCCATTTTCGGCCAGCGCTTCGCCGATGGCGTCGAGCGATTCTTGCACGGCGGCGTCGATGAAGCCGCAAGTGTTGACGATGACCAGATCCGCGCCTTCGTACGACTTCGCGGTTTCGTAGCCTTCGGCGCGCAGCTGGGTCAGGATCTGTTCGGAGTCGACCAGCGCTTTAGGGCAACCGAGCGAGACAAAGCCGACTTTTGGAGCGGCACCAGGAAGGGGATTACGACGAAGTTCGGACATGTTGGAGGCACAATAAAGCAGGGTAATCTGCGATTATACCTGTTTGGGACGGGGAGTTGGTGGTTTAGGTGTTGCCGCCGCGCTAGTGTTAGCTCGGTCGAACTGCCTATTCTCCACCAGTAGCGCCGTCTTCCCCGCGAAGGCGGGGACGACGGGATGGGCTACGCCAGCTTTCGCGCTGAAAGGAGATTTACTTCTTCTCCACCGGCGGAAACGGAAACGCCGCCCCAAAAATGCTCTTGCTCTGGTTTTGCATCTGTTCCTGCATCTGTACGAACAGGTTTTTGCTCTGGTCGATGTAGTTGTTCATCATCCCCTGCATCATCGGTCCCTGCACGTTCATGAACTGGGTCCACATCTCCGGGCTGAACGGCTTGCCTTCGAACGTCCCGGTCTGGCCGGTGGTGAACTTGTTCTGGATATCGGTGAAGGCCTGGACGTTTTTCTCCAGATACGAGCCCATCATCCCCTGCATGGCGTGGCCGTAATAGCGAATGATCTGCGACAACACACCGCTCGAAAACATCGGCGCGCCGTTCGCTTCTTCTTCCAGGATGATCTGAAGCAAGATGCTGCGGGTCAGGTCTTCGCTGCTCTTGGCGTCGATGACGGTGAACTCATCGGCGTCGAGCACCAGCTGCTTGACGTCGGTCAGGGTGATATACGAACTGGTCTGGGTATCGTACAGACGACGATTCGGGTACTTCTTGATCAGGCGTTCCGTACTCTTTTTTGCACTACTCATCTCGAGGTTCCACTTATTGCGCCGCAGCGCATGTTGACTGATCACGAAAAAAAAGCGGACTGAGGTCCGCTCCTGACACGCCTGCTTTTTGCATTATAGAGTGGATATTCGCAAAAATACCACTTTACGCGGTCGGGTGCAGCAAATAGTGCGCCGCACCCAAACTGTAAGTACCGGGCAACGCCCGTTGCCCTGCTTCATTGCAAGATTCAGTCGGCCCGCACCTTCACATAACGCCCCGGCGCCGGCTCGATCGGCTGGTGGTCGGCATTCCCAAATTTCTTTGGAGCACTGACATCCTTGCCGCCGTGATTGGCCAAAAAGGCCGCCCATTCCGGCCACCAGCTGCCGACGTGTTCGGTGGCGCCGCTGAACCATTGCTCGGCCGGCACCACGGCGGCGTTGGCCTCGGCTTCCGGCGCGGCCTTCTTGCCCTTGCCTTTGCCCTTGGCCGGCGCCGCCACCGGGGCGGGATCGTTGGTCCAGTAGCTGCGCTTGTTCTTCGATGCCGGATTGATCACCCCGGCAATATGCCCGGACGCGCCCAGCACGAAGCGGTTGGCCCCGGCCTTGCCGGGATTGAGCAGCCCCAGCGAGGCATAGCTGGCCTTCCACGGCACGATATGATCTTCACGCGAGCCGTACACGAACACCGGCGCATCGATCGCGCCCAGGTCGACCCTGGACCCGGCCACGGTCAGCTTGCCAGGCACCTTCAAGCTGTTTTCCAGGTACGTATTGCGCAGATACCAGCAAAACATCGGGCCCGGCAGGTTGGTGCTGTCCGAATTCCAGTACAACAAGTCGAACGGCGGCGGCTCCTTGCCTTTCAGATAGTTCGACTGCACATAGTTCCACACCAGGTCGTTCGGACGCAGCGAAGAAAACGTCGTCGCCAGGTCGCGGCCCGGCATCAGCCCGCCTTTGGCCAGGGCTTTTTCGCGCATGGCGACCTGGGTTTCGTCGATGAACACTTCGAGCACGCCGGTGTCCTCGAAGTCGAGCAAGGTGGTCAACAGGGTCAGGCTGGCGGCCGCTTGTTCGCCGCGCGCGGCCAGCACCGCCAGCGCCGTACTCATGATGGTGCCGCCGACGCAAAAGCCGAAGGCGTTGACCTTCTCGCTGCCCGCAATGGCGCGCGCGACCTCGATCGCCTTGATGGCGCCGGTCTCGACATAGTCATCCCAGGTGGTGCCGCCCAGCGAGGCATCCGGATTGCGCCACGACACCAGGAACACGGTGTTGCCCTGCTCTACCGCATAGCGCACCACCGAATTTTCCGGCTGCAAATCGAGGATGTAGAATTTGTTGATGCAAGGCGGCATCATCAGCAGCGGCACCTGGTGTACGGTCGGCGTGGCCGGGCTGTACTGGATCAGCTGGAACAGATGGTTTTCGAACACCACCTGGCCGGGCGTGGTAGCCACGTTGCGGCCCACTTCAAAAGCCGACTCGTCCGACAGCGAAATGCGCCCTTTCTGCATATCGCCCAGCATGTTGGACAGCCCCCGCGAGAGGCTTTCGCCCTTGGTTTCGATGAGTTGTTGCTGCGCTTCCGGATTGGTCGCCAAAAAATTGGCGGGCGACATGGCATCGACCATCTGCTGCACGGCGAAACGGATCTTTTGCCGTTCGCGCGGACCGGCCTCCACGGCATTGGCCATGGCGGTCAGGAACTCGGCGTTTAACAGGTATGATGCGGCACTGTAGGCGGACATCGGATTGGCCAGCCATTCCGGCGCGGCAAAGCGGCGGTCGGCCAGCGCCGGGGTTTTACCGGACAGAAATTCCTGCCACAATCCCGCTGCTTTTTGCAGATAGTCGTTGCGCAGCGCATCGAGCGCTTGCTGCGGGATGGTGGCGCCGGCATCCTTGAGCAGGCTGGCGACCGGACTGGTGTCCAGCGGCGCCGGACGGAACAGCGCCTGCCAGGCGGATGGATCGGTCATTTGCGCCATCCATGCGGAGGCCATCGCTTGCGGGTCGGGCATATTCATGTTTGCGTTCATTGTTTCAATCTTTTCCAAGGAAAGTTGTATGTGGCTTGTCGCTATTGCATGGATCTATGTGGTCGGACTGATGGCTGCTACGGAGATAATCGAGCACAGTATTGTCGCAGGGATTATGACTTTTTTGGGCTATTGTGTGTTGCCTTTGTCAATAGTCTGGTATATCGCCGGTTCCAAGATGCGGCGCATGAAGATCGCACAGAAAGAAGACATGGCGCGCCGCCTGCGCGCGGGACGCCAGCCGGACGGGCCGGCGGGCAGCGGCGAGCGCGAGCGCCTGCGCCATGCACGCGACGCCGACTCTAGCGACAGCCCCGACTGGAGCGACGGCGGCGGCAGCGACAGCGGCAGCGGCAGTAGCGACAGCGGAGGCGGCGACAGTGGCGGCGGCTCCAGCGGCGACTGACACGCGCCCGACGCCTATTTAATCCAGATCAGGCTGGCCTGGCGGCCGGTCACCTGCTCGCGCCGGTAGGAATAGAAGCGACCGCGCTCGCTTGCAGTGCAGTATGTTCCGCCGGAAACACGGTGTACGCCGTCGCGCGCCAGCACGATGCGCGCCAGCATATACATATCCGCCAGATACTTGCCCGGACGCCCGGGAAAGGCGGCGAAGGCCTGCGCCATCGATGCCGCCTCCTCCGCGCCGCGCGCGTGCGCGACGAAGCTGTCGAACACATCGCTGCCGACTTCGAACTGGCTCGGGCCGATTGCCGGTCCCAGCCAGGCGCTGATCTCGCCGGCGCCGGCGGCGCGCATGGCCGCCACGGTCTCGCCCAGCACCCCCGCGGCCAGCCCGCGCCAGCCGGCGTGCGCCGCGCCCACCACCTTGCCGTCCAGGGACGCGAACAGCACCGGCAGGCAATCGGCGGTCATGATGGCGCACACCACGCCGGGCGCGTGCGCGATGCTGGCGTCGCCCACCCGCACCGGCTGGCCCGGCTGCACGCTGGCGGCGTCGACCACGGCCACCCCATGCACCTGGGAGATCCAGGCCGGCGCGCCCGGCAGCGACTGGCGCAGGCGCGCGCGGTTGAGCTCAACGAGCACCGGATCGTCGCCGACATGCCGGCCCAGGTTCAGGCCGCCGCCGCCGGCGCCGTCGTCATACGGCGCCGGACTGACGCCGCCGACCCGGGTGGTGGCCAGCGCACCCACGCCGGCCGGCATGTCCGGCCAGTCGGGTGCGATGAGATGCACGCCGGGCATCAGACCTGCTCGGGCTCGGGAATGCCGGCGCGTTCGATCAGCTCGGCAAAATCATCGGCCAGCGGCACGATCCATTCCATCTCCTGGCCGCTGGCCGGATGCACCAGCCCCAGGCGGCGCGCCTGCAGCGCCTGGCGCGGAAAGACCGGCGTCAGATGCTGCTTGCCGTACACGGCGTCGCCCACCAGCGCGAAGCCGATCGACAGCATGTGTACGCGGATCTGGTGGGTGCGGCCGGTCTCGAGCTGGCATTGCACCAAACTGACGGGACGACGGTCCAACATGCCGGTAGCGATGCGCTGGTAGTGGGTAATGGCCGGCTTGGCCGAAAAATTGGTCGACACCGCCATCTTGACCCGGTCTTTCGGGTGGCGACCCATCGACGCATCGATGGTGCTGCTCAGTTGCGGCGTGCCCCAGACCAGCGCAAAGTACTCGCGCTTGACGGTGCGCGCCTGTAACTGGCGTACCAGGTCGGTTTGCGCCGCCAGGGTTTTGCCGATCACCATCAGGCCGCTGGTGTCCTTGTCGAGCCGGTGTACGATCCCTGCGCGCGGCACGCCGGCCAGTTGCGGGCAATGGTGCAACAGGCCGTTGAGCAAGGTGCCGGCCCAGTTGCCGGCGCCCGGATGCACGACCAGGCCGGCCGGTTTGTTGATGACGATGATATGCTCATCCTCGAAAACGATGTTCAATTCCATCGCTTCCGGCGTGTAGGCCTCGTCTTCCGGCGCGCTTTGTGGCAGGATGACGACCGTTTCGTCGCCATAGGCCGTGTCTTTGCCGCGTGCGGGCTTGCCGTCGACCAGCACGTGGCCGGCTTCGAACCACAATTGCAGGCGGCTGCGCGAAAATTGCGGAACCAGGCCGGCAATGACCTTGTCCAGACGGTGGCCGCAGGCGTCCGGCGTCAGTTCGAGGTGGATTGGAGAGAGGTCGATGCCGGTGGCGGCAGGGACGTATTCGTCGCCCGCCTCGTCGTCGAGGTCGATCTCCAGATCGGGGTCTAAGGGCAAATCCGCCGAATTCGGCGTTGGAGTTAATATCACAGCAGTCCCATCGGCTATAATCAGCCTTTCGTTGAATCTCAGTTAATACTCTCTTGCAAAAAGTTATGCAAAAAAAATTATCGCGCGTTATTGCTACTACTCTTCTGCTCGGTTTATCCGCTTGCAGCTTGTTGCCGGAAAAAACCGACGAGACCAAAAACTGGCCGGTGACGAAATTATACGCTGAGGCACGCGAAGAAATGGCGGGTGGTCACTACGAGGCGGCAATCAAGCTGTTCGAGCGCCTCGAAACCAACTACCCGTTCGGCAATTATGCAGCGCAGGCGCAGATGGAAATTGCCTACGCCTACTACAAGAGCCAGGACCAGGCGCAAGCGCTGGCGGCGGTGGAGCGCTTCATCAAGCTGCACCCGAACCATCCGAACGTCGACTACATGTACTACCTGCGCGGGCTGATCAACTTCAACGATCAGATCGGCTTCCTCAGCTTCGTGTACGAGCAAGACCCGACCGAGCGCGACCCGAAAGCGACGCGTGAAGCGTTCGCCGCCTTCAAGGCGCTGGTCGACAAGTTCCCCGACAGCATCTACGCAGCCGATTCGATCGCCCGCATGAAGTACCTGATCAACGCGATGGCGCAGTACGAAGTCCACGTTGCCAACTACTACCACGACCGTGGCGCCTACCTGGCGTCGCTGAACCGTGCGATGGCGGCGGTGGCGGACTACCAGGATGCGCCGGCGCGCGAAGAGGCGTTATTCCTGATGATGCGCAACTACGACAAGCTGGGCATGCCGCAACTGCGCGACGACACCAGGCGCATTTTCGAGCGCAACTACCCGACCAGCAAATATCTCGATCCGAATTCGGGCGAGAAGGCCTGGTGGAAATTCTGGGCCAGGTCGAGCCGTCCGGCACGCTGATGCGGCGCGGATGAGGAGATAAAAGACCGGGGAGACCCGGTTTTTTGTTGCCCCCACCGCCGGTGTCAGGTCTGACATTCGGACACGAGCTAAGCTGTAGAGTGCGTCTCCCCCTGGTGTCAGGTCTGACATTCGGACACAGACTGGACATTCGTTAGCACGGCATCCCACCGCAGCTGCGATGATTGTTGAGTTCGTGTCCGAATGTCAGACCTGACACCGGCTGCACCGGCTGGCGATTGTTGCGTTCGTGTCCGAATGTCAGACCTGACACCGGCCGCGTGTCCGAATGTCAGACCTGACACCGGCCGACACCGGCCGGAGCACCGCCCGAAACACCGGTGGGCGGGCGGGGGAAGTTTGTTAGGCCTCCACCTTGCGCCGGAAAATCCAGGTCCGCTCGTCCGAATCGCTCTTGTCGAACGCATAGCCGTCCACCTTGAAGCCCTTGAGCTTCTCGGCGTCCACGATGCCCTTGACCGCCGCATAGCGCGCCATCAAGCCGCGCGCCCGCTTGGCGTAGAACGAAATGATCTTGTACTTGCCGCCTTTCCAGTCTTCGAACACGGGCGTGATCACCGGCACCGTCAACAACTTGGGCTTGACCGACTTGAAGTATTCTTCCGACGCCAGGTTGACCAGGACCCTGGCCTCCTTGTCGGCAATGGCGGTATTGAGCGCGCCTGTGACCGTCTCGCCCCAAAAAGCGTACAGGTCCTTGCCCGCCCCGGTGACCAGCTTGGTGCCCATCTCCAGCCGGTGCGGGTGGATCAGGTCGAGCGGACGCAGCACGCCGTACAGGCCGGATAGAATACGCACGCTGCGTTGCGCATAGTCGAGCTGGCCCGGTTTGAGCGAACGGGCGTCGAAACCGGCGTACACGTCGCCATTGAAGGCCATGATGGCCTGGCGCGCTTCCTTGGTGTCCACGCTCCAGCTGGCATAGCGGCCGACGTTGAGCACGGCCAGCGCGTCGGAAATGTGCATCAGGCTGCCCAACTCGGCCGGCGAATAGTGGCGCAGCACGTCGATCAGGGCGCTGGACCGGTCCAGGAAAGCGGGCGTGCTGTGGAGTTTGGTGGTCGGGGGCGTGTCCAGGTCCAGCGATTTGGCGGGCGACAAAACAATCAGCATAAGATTCAATCAACTTACTACGAATAAACAGACCAATATGATACCCGCTCCAGCCAAACGCATCGTGCTCGACACCAATGTCTGCCTCGACCTGTTCGTCTTCCACGATCCCCGCTGGGCCAGCCTGCTGGCCGCCATCGACAGCGGCTCGGTCGAGGCCGTCACACGCGCCGATTGTCGCGAAGAATACCTGGTGGTGCTGCACTACAAGCACCTGCCGCTCGACGAGGCCAGCCGCCCGCTCGCGGCCGCGCGCTTCGACGCCCTCATCACCGTGCTCGCGCCCGACGCCAAACCGGTGCGCCTGCCGGTCTGCACCGACCGCGACGACCAGAAATTCCTGGAGCTGGCGCGCGATGCCGGGGCCGACATCCTCATCACCAAGGACAAGGCCCTGCTGAAACTGGCGCGCAAGACGGCCCAGGCCGGCATGTTCCGCATCATGCTGCCGGAAGCCTGGGTCAAGCTGGCGGCGGCCGGGGCCACCGAGCCGGCATGAATGGCGCGGACCCGGCCGGGGACCTGACCGGGTCCGCCAGCCTGCGCTAGAATAGTTGCTCCGTCACTATCCGAACGCCCCATGTCCACTCCCGTCCTGCACACCCGCCTGCCCGCCGTCGGCACCACCGTTTTTTCGCTGATGTCGGCGCTGGCCAGCGAGCACGGCGCGGTCAACCTGGGCCAGGGCTTTCCCGACTTTGCCTGCGCGCCGGCCTTGCTCGATCATGTCGACGCCGCCATGCGCGCCGGCCACAACCAGTATCCGATGATGAGCGGCGTGCCCGCCCTGCGCGCCGCCATCGCGGCCAAGATCGCGGCCATGTACGGCGCGCGCTACGACGCCGCCAGCGAGATCACCGTCACCGCCGGCGCTACACAAGCCCTGACCACCGCCATCTTCTGCTGCGTGCATCCGGGCGATGAAGTGATCGTCATCGAACCAGCCTACGACAGCTATTGTCCAGCCATCACCCTGGCCGGCGGCGTGCCGGTCCCGGTGTCGATGCAGCTCGGCGAACAAGGCTACAGCGTACACTGGGACCGCCTTGCCGCCGCCGTCACGACGCGCACGCGCCTGATCGTCATCAACACCCCGCACAACCCGACCGGCTCGGTGCTGCGCGCGGCCGACATGCAGGCGCTCGCCGACATCGTGCGCGGCAGCGACATACTGATCCTGTCGGACGAGGTGTACGAGCACATGGTCTACGACGGCGCGCGCCACGAGTCGGTGAGCCTTTATCCGGAACTGGCCGAACGCAGCTTCGTGGTATCGAGCTTCGGCAAGACCTACCATGTCACGGGTTGGAAAATCGGCTACGTCGCCGCCCCGGCCAGCCTGATGGCGGAGTTCCGCAAGGTACATCAATACAATGTCTTCAGCGTCAACACGCCGATGCAGCATGGCCTGGCGAGCTACATGGCCGACCCCGCGCCCTACCTGGACTTGCCGGCGTTTTACCAGCGCAAGCGCGACCTGTTCCGCGATGGCTTGAAGGGTTCCCGCTTCACCTTGTTGCCAGCCGACGGCACCTATTTTCAATGTGTCAGGTACGAGGCGATGTCGCCGATGCCGGAGTCCGAATTTGCACAATGGCTCACCACCGAGATCAAGGTCGCCGCCATTCCCGTGTCCGCGTTTTACCGCCAGGGCCAGGAGTCGGGCATCGTGCGCTTTTGCTTCGCCAAGACAGACGACACCTTGCGCCTGGCGCTGGAGCGCCTGGCCAGGCTGTGATGGAGCGCGGACCCCAGGTCTCCGCTCCCGAACAACATTGTACAAAAATACATTCAGCGCTAAAATGCAACAAGCGCGTCGATCGTTCACGACGCTCATCTGGCGGGCGGCTTGGAAAGCTTTCACACAGTTCACGCCGTCCGTCGCAAGGAACGCTTTCACTCAATTAACGGGAGATCAAAAAGTGCCATTCCATAACACGCGCCATTTTATACAACGAGTTTATGGCGAGCGCATCGTCTGGACCGCCAACCATCGGGAGGTTTCCGCTGGAGACGTCAAAAAGGTGGTTGACCAATACCGCCATGAAGGCAGTTTGACGATCTACAGCGGGACCCATGGCGACCCGGAGGGCAACTTCAGCGGTATCGACTATGCAGTTCGTGATTTTGCCATTGAGGACAGGGGCACTTCCAAATCGAATCCGAGGATACGTGTTGTCAATGTCGGCAGGGTCACAATCGACATCGCCGACACGATTGCCCATGCCACTACCGATATCATGTTCGCGTGGTGCTTCAGCCACGCTTCAATTACCCACAAATCCCCTTACGTCTGAACCGCCCGTGCAAGCGGTAGGTGTGGCGCGTCCTGCGCTGCGCCGTCGCGGCCAAACATCGTCAATGTCCGCGGCGCGCGCGGCCGGCATGCAGGACGTTTACCGGCGCAAGCGTGAGCTGTTCCGCGAGGGCCTGAAAGGCTCGCGCCGCACGTTGTTGCCATCCGACGCGACCTATTTTCAATGTGTCATGGTCGAGGCAATTTCGCCTATACTGGAGTCGGAATTCGCACAATGACTGAGCACCGGGATCAAGGTCGCCGCCCTTCCCGTGTCCGCGTTGCACAGCAATGGCCGGGCATCGGGGATTGTGCGTTTTTGCTTCGCCAAGAAAGACGACACCTGGCGCTGGCGCGTCTGGCCAGATTGTGATCTACCGGAGCTCGATACCCCATCATGGCAATCAGGCGCATCACCGTGGCAGACCTGGCGTTCGGCGAACCGCTGCGCTGGGATATTTTCAGCACGCCGTCGGCCGCCCGTCCGCTGCTGAAAAAGGGCCAGGTGCTCGCGCCCGGCCAGCTTGACGACTGGCTCGCGGCCGGCCTGTACGCCGAAGCGTCGGCGCCGGTGTCGGTACTGCAATCGCTCAACCAGATCAACCGCGGCCTCGAACGCACCCTGATGGACTTGCGCGACCAGGGCGGCGCCGACCGCGAACTGCGCGCCGCCGCCGCCGAGCTGATCGCCACCGTCGAACGCGGCGGCGATGTCGCGCTGGCCGCCATTTTCCTGAACCAGATTGCCGGTGCGTACGCCGTGCGCCATTGCACCGAGGCGGCCGTGATCGCCTGCCTGATCGCGCGCGCGATGGGCAAATCGGCGGCCGAGGTGCTGGTGGTCACGGCGGCGGCCCTGAGCATGAATGTGGGCATGGTGCGCCAGGCGGAACTGTTCCAGAACAAGGATGGCGCGCTGTCGCACGAAGAACGGGCGCTGGTGCGGCGCCATCCGTCGGCCAGCGTCGAGATGCTGCGCTGGGCCGGCGTCCACGACGAGGCGTGGCTCGACCTGGTGTTGCTGCATCATGAAAATGACGACGGCAGCGGCTATCCAGCCGGCAAACTCGGCGACGAGATTTCGCAGAACGCCAAGCTGATCGGGCTGGCCGACCGCTACTGCGCCTTCGTGTCGGCGCGCAATTACCGGCGCTCCCTGCTGCCGCCGCAGGCGCTGGAACGCCTGGGAGCCGGCAACGAGATGCCGTACGACCAGATCGTGCTGGGCCACTTCGCCACGCAGATCGGGGCCTATCCTCCGGGGACGCTGGTGCGGCTCGAGAATGCCGAACTGGGCGTGGTGTCGCACCGCGCCCGGAATGGCGCGGGAGTCGGCGTGCATGTGCTGCGCGCGGCCGATGGCACGAGCCCGGGCGAGGCGCGCGAGCGCGTCACCAGCGAACCGGGCTGCGCGATCGCGGAAGCCTTGCATGAGGACCATGCAAAGTTAAGGTTTCCGATGAAGCAGATTTGGGGCGAGCTGGCCAGTTTGTAGCGCGCTTGTCGCCTCCGCCTCACCCGCTTGGTCCGGGCAGCGCGACCGGGCTGGTCGGTCCGTCGGCCTGGCTACGCAACCATTCCCATGCCGCCGCGCCCAGGGCGAACAGGCTTTCGCCAACCTCCAGCGCGTGCTCGACGCCGGCGGCTCGGGCCTCGACGCCGTCGTCAAGGTCGCGATCTTCGTGACCGACATGGGCAACTTCAAGGAGGTGGTGGAACTGCGCCGCCGGTTCTTCAGCGCGCCCTACCCGGCCGATACCATCGCCGAAGTCAAGGCCCTGTACGATCCAGCGGCCATGATGGAAATCGAGGCCATCGCCGCGGTGCGTCCACACGCCGGGAATGGACAGGCGAAATGGGCAGGGAGTCGGGCATGCCTGGAAACCGGTCAGCGCCCCAGCGCCCCCACCTTGCGCTCGACAAAGCCTTGCAGCTCCGGCGACAGGTTGCCCGCCGCCCTGGCGCGCTGGAACGCTGCCAGCGCCTCCGGCAAGCGCTTCTCGGCCTCCAGCGAGATCCCCAGCCCCATCCACCAGACGCCGTTGTCCGGCGCACTGCGCAGCGCCGCCTGGTACTGCTCCACCGCCTCCTGGTGGCGCCGCTCGCGCTGCAAGGCGCCGGCCAGGAAGGCGCGGTACTCGCCATTGCCGCCGGCCGCCGGCAAGCTTGCCATCAAGGTCTCCACGCCAGACCCGCCGCCGTCGATCTGCACGCGCGCCAGCAGCATGGCCATGGCCGGCTGCCTGGCGTCGAGCGCCAGGCCGGCTTGCAGCAAGCGCATCGCCTCGACCGTGCGGCCCTGTTCGATCTGGATCCCGACCAGAGTCTGGCGCGCCGCCTCATGGCGCGGGTCAAGCGCCAGCGCCTGCTCCAGCTGCGCCACCGCGTCGCTCACGCGCCCGTCCTGCAGGCTGGCCAGGCTGCGCCGGTAAACACCCTCGGCACCCTGCCCGCCCGCCGCCTGGCGGCCGGGCTGCGGCGCGATCGCCTCGTCGCGCGCAAGCGTCCTGGCGCGGCGCGCCGGCCGCGCCGGCTTCTCCGCCTGCGCTGCCGCAACACGCTCGCGTGGCGGCGCCGCTGGCGCTGCCGCAACACGCTCGCGTGGCGGCGCCGCTGGCGTCGGTTCGAGCGGCAGCGCCGGCTTGGGCTGTGCGGACGGCGCCGTGGCCACGGCCGCCACCTGCGGTCGCGCCACCCGCGCCACCGGTTGCGGCGGATTGATCACGGCCTGTTGAATCGGCGTGGCCGGCGTCACCAGCGCCACCGGCGCCACGGCCGGCTGGTGCAGCACGCGCCAGCCATACACGCCGCCCACCGAGAGGATCAGCACCCCGGCCAGCGCCCCCATCACCACCGGGGCCGGTACGGCGCGTTCGGCGCGCCCGACCGGGCGCACATCGGACTGCGCCGCGTCGCCGCCCTGCGAGCCGCGCGCATCGAGGTCTTGCAGCATCTTGTTGATCAGACTCATGTGTTCAAGGCCCAGGTAAGTCCGCCGCCCACCGCCAACGTCAGCGCCAGCGCGGCGAGCCAGGGCCACCGACGGCGCCTGGCGGAAATCGTGTCGTACACCGCTGCGCGCACGTGGCGGCGGCTCACTTGCTGCTTGCCTTGCCCGTAGCACAGCATCAGCGCCTTGTGCGCGAGAATGTTGACCAGCCGCGGAATGCCGCCGCTGGCCGCATACAAGGCGCCCACGGCCGCCCGGCTGAACAGCCGCGCACCGCTAAATCCGGCCACGCGCAGCCGGTGCGCCAGGTAAAACTCGACGTCGTCGCGCGTCAATGGCCCCAGATGGTAGTGAAAGGTGATGCGCTGGGCCAGCTGGCGGATCGATTGCAGCGCCAGGTTGCGGTTCAGCTCGGGCTGGCCGAACAGCACGATCTGCAACAGCTTGCGCTTTTCGGTTTCCAGGTTGGTCAAGAGGCGCAGCGCTTCCAGGCTCTCGATCGGGATCGCCTGCGCTTCGTCCAGGCACAGCAGCACGCGCTTGCCCTCGCTCGCCAGCGCCATCAGCCTGTGGGTGATGGCCTTGAGCAACTGGTGCTGGTCGACATCCTTGTCGAGCACCAGTGCCAGTTCGTCGGCCAGGGCCAGCATCAGCGTGCGCGGTTCCAGGTAGGGGTTGGGAATGTAGGCGGTGACGAAGCCCTTGCCCAGGGTTGCCATGAACTTGCGGCACAGCAGCGTCTTGCCGGTGCCGACTTCGCCCGTGATCTTGATGAAACCTTCGCCATTCCTGGCGGCCACCAGCAGGGTATTGAGCGCTTCCTGCGAATGCGGACTGGTGAAAAAGAAACTCGTGTCCGGCGTGATGCCGAACGGGACTTCGCGCAGGCCGAAGTGCGAGGTGTACATGCTAGCGTTGTCCCGCCGCGCGCGGATCGAGTTCGTCGAAGCGGCGGCTGGTGTCGATCAAGTCCTGGTTCCAGCTGTTGGCGCCGTCGACGATGGTCGGCTTGATCAGCACCACCAGCTCGCGCTTCTGGTTGACGTTGCTCTTGTTGCGGAACAGGTTGCCGAGCACGGGGATATTGCCCGCGCCCGGGATCTGGTTGCCGTCGGCGGTCGAGGACTGGCGCATCAGGCCGCCAATGGCCACCACCCGCCCATCCTGCCCGCGCACCATGCTGTCGATTTCCGACGTGGACGACGCCGCCAGCGGCAGGCTCAGGTTGCCGGCACTGCCCAGGTTGACCGACTTGCTGACCGTGCTGACCTGGCTGACCGATGGGTGTACGTGCAGCAAGATATTGCCCTTCTCATCGATCTGCGGGGTCACGTCGAGCACCACGCCCGAAAAGAACGGTTGCAGGGTCACGCTCGGGCTGACGGTATTGTTGTTGTCGCCGGTGCTGGTGGTGGTCGAGACGCCGGTCACGTAAAACTCGTCGGTGCCGATCTTGAGCACGGCTTTCTGGTTGTTGATCGTGGCAATGCGCGGGCTCGACAGCACATGCACGGTGCCCTGCGATTCCAGGAACGAAATCAGGGCGGCGAAATTGCTGGTCTGGAAAGCCAGGCCGAACATCGACCCGGCCGAGGCCGCCGCATTCGAGAGCAGGAAACCGGTGCTGGCGGTCAGGGACTTGGCGTCGCCGATGACCGCCGGCTGGCCGCCGGCATACGGCAGCGGCGCCAGCGAGGTGCCCGGCTGCACGAAACCGGTCGAGACGCGGTTGCCGTGCGCGCCGCGGAACGAGGCGAACGAGGCCCAGTTGATGCCGCTCTGGAAGCTGTCGTTCAGCTCCACCTCGAGGATCTTGGCTTCCAGGATGACCTGGCGCCCGACCGACAGCTGGGTCGCCTTGAGGAACATGTCGACATTGCGCAGTTCCTCCGGCATGGCGCGGATGACCACTACGCCCGACTGCGGATTGACCACCACGCTGCGGCCCAGGTCCTTGGAGCCGACGATTGCGGCCAGCGAGGTCCTCAGTTCGAGCCAGAAGTCGCTGTCCGACGTGGTGCTGACGTTGGTGCTGTCGCTTGGCCCGTTGCCGCCGCTATTGTTGTTGCCGCCCTCCTGGCCATTGTTGTTGCCGCCGTTGTTGCCCCCGTTGTTGCCGCCGCTGTTATTGCCGCCGCCACTGTTGCCGCCGTTGTTCTGGCTGTTGTTGGTGCCGTTGGTGACCGAGGTGGAGGTCACGCGCAGGTTCGACTTGCCCCTGCGGTTGCCGACCAGGTAATTCACCTGGAAGATGCGCGTCTGCATCGTGAGCGGCTTGACCGAGACCCGGTTGCCCTCGATCCGGAAATCGTAGCCGTACATTTCGCGCACGGCGTCGAGCGCTTCGGCCAGGGTCACGTCCTTCAGGTTGGCGGTGATGTTGCCGCTCACCTCGGGATGGACCAGCATGTTGTAGCGCGTGCCGGTGGCGATCGAGTGGAAGAATTGCTGCGCCGGCACATTGTTGAAGCTGACGTTGAAGCGCTCTTCCAGCGCCTGGCGCGACTTGGGCAGTTGCCCGGCCAGCGCCGCGACCGGCGGCAGCAGGGCCGCGCTGACCGCGTCGTCGAGCGGCGGCGGGGTGCGTTTGGCGGCCAGCGCCATCGCGGCGGTGATGTTGTCGTACGTGTCGCGCTTGGGCGCGCTGTTGCAGCCGGCCAGGGTCAGGGCGCTTGCGATCATTGATGCCATCACGAGGTGGTCCACACGGTGTTTGTGCATGCTCTTTGTCAGTCTCTCTCGTTAAGCCGCTGAGGGGATGGCGTGCGCGGGAACAGGCGCAAGATGCGCTGTTCCCTGCCTTTCACCAGTACAACTTCATTTTCCGTCATCCGGGTCACGCGCGCGCCCCGGAATTGCTCGCCCAGGCGCACCGTTTCGCCGTCGATCACGGCCACGTGGCGCCCGCCCGCATGGCGCGCGATCAGCACCGACTGCAACTGCGGCTCCATGCTGCGCGGCGCCGCCGTGGCGTCGTCGGCCGGGGTGTACAGGCGCGCCGGCGGGCGGGTCGGGTCGGGCAGCGCCTGGGCGGCGACGCCGGCCGGCCCCGCGCACACCAGCGCCAGCGCGCACAGCCAGTGGCGCGCGCTCATCATGTGGTCCGGCTCATCATGTGGTCCGCCTCATAAGCTGATCCATTTCTTGTCCAGGCTCAAGGTGTACAAGGTCAGGCTCAGGCGCGCGTCGGGATAGGCCTCGACCTCGAGCCGGGCCTTGCCCCAGAACAGCTGGACCGGCATGCCTTCGAGCGCATCCATGTAGTTGACCATATCCAGGTAATTGCCGCGCACCGTCACTTCGACGCCGTGCGCGTAGATGGCGCGGCCCGCACCGGGCGCCGGCGCGGCGGCCTCCTCCAGGCCTGGCTCGGGGTCGAACGAGCCGGCGAATGGCATCGCCGGCAAGCTTTTCACGCCCACCAGGCGCAGCCGGCCGTTGGCCTTGAGAATGCGTTCGAGCAGCGGCGCGATGGTCTCGGGCGTGACCAGGCTGTTGTGCGCGGTGCGCAGGCTGTCCGACAGCCTGGTGCTGGCACCCTTGATCACCGCCAGCCGCGCGCGGTTGTCGCGGTCGGGGTCGACCGCGTTCGTTTGCGCCAAGGCCGTGATTTCGGCATCGATGCCGAGCATATTGTTTTGCTGCTGGCTGATCTGGTTGCGCAACATCTTCTGGCGCGCAAGCAGGGGATCGAACAGGAGGGCGAACAGCACGAACACGACCACGCCGACCGTGGCGCCGAACACCATGGCGCGCTCGCGCACGCTCATGGCGTCGATTTTCAGTTGCAGCTTGAGCAGGCGCGCTTTCATTTGGCGGCCTCCGCTTTGATGCTGGCCGCTACCTGCTTCACGTCGGGCGGCGTGGCGTCGGCAGCGCGCGGCGCGGCGGCCACGCGCGCGGGCGCCACGTCCTGCAGGGTGAAATCGATATACGGCGCCATCTGGCCCGGATCTGGCGCATCCTTGCCGTCAAGCTGCAGGCGCGCCCGGCTCATTTGCAGGCTGGAAAAATTCTTCCCCTGCATGGCCGCTTCGCGCGTGAGGCGGGTGACGAAAGCCGGCACCAGGCTGGCGTCGAGCGCGCGGCCCTGCAAGCCGATATGGTGGCCGTCGCCGCCGATGTACACCCCGGTCAGCCACAGGTCGGCGCCGGCCTGGCGCGCCAGCGCCTTGAAGTAGCGCGCATACCCTTTGCGCGCCACGACCAGGGTTTGTCCGCCCAGCACCTTCGAGACATCGTGCAAGGAAGCGAGGTCGGCTTCGGCGCGGGCGATCTCCAGCTCGAGCTCGCGGCTTTTCTGGCGCGGGGCGAATTCGGCGATGACCCTGGCCTGGCGCTCCTTTTTCAAGACCAGCTGGTCGGCGCCGGCGGCCGCTTCGGCTTCCAGCCGGCCGATGCTGTGGCGGCCCACCATCACCATGGCCAGCGCGCCGGCCACCAGCACGCCGAGCGCGAGCAGCATGTTGCTGGACGTAAAAATCTTCTTCTGCTTGAGAAACTCCGGGTTGAACAGATTGATTTGCTGGCTCAAGAGGCAACCTCCTCATCCCGCAGGGCCGCGCCCAGGGTCAGGAAAAAGCGCTGCTGCTGCGCGGCGGCGGCCAGTTCCGGCACCCCATCGAGGTCCAGCACGCTGGCCAGGTCGAGCGACTCGACCTTGGTATACAGGTTGCTGGACAGGTATTCGTCCAGGCCGCTCGCGCCGGTCGGCGCCAGCACCAGTTTCGAGACGTTGATGAAGTTGTACTGGCGGTCGAAATGGTCGAGCGAACGTTGCAATTCCAGGGTGATCTTGTCGTAGCACACGTGCTTGCGATCATGGTCGCTGTCGAGCAATTGTTCGAGCGTTACGTCGATCCGGCGCGCCAGGTACAACTCGGCGTTATAGGTGACGGTCAGCAAGCCGCCCTCGCTGCTGAACGAGAGCACGGCCACGCCGCGCCCTTCCGGTTCGAGCAGGGCCGAGATATTCCGTTGCGCCATTTCGGGAATGTCGATCACCGCCAGCGGCACGCCGGCGTTGACGAAGCGGTTCTGGCGGCTTTCGATCAGGCTGTTGCGCGCGGCCACCGCGAACAGCGACTGGCTGCGGCCCTGAGCCTTGTCGGTGGGAATGTCGAGCACATCGATGCCGGCCTGGTCGGCCGGAAAATCGAGCATGTCCTTCAGGCGCCAGCGCACGGCGGTGCGCAGCTCGTCGGCCGGCACGTTGGGGGCCTCGACCGAGAGCAACTGGTATTCACCGGCGCCGAGCACGGTCGCGCAGCGAAAACTGCTCGCGTGCAAGTCCTTGCCGGTCTTTTCCAGCATGTCGGGGCCGTTGCCTTTGTCGGCCGCATAAAACGCCGCCAGGGTGACGCGCGGCTTGCCCCCGGCCTGGTGCTTGACGCGCGCCGCGAACACGCCCTCGCCATGCAGGGCGATGACCAGCAAACCATCCTTCTTCTTTGATCTCGAGAAAAATCCCATGCCCGCAATCTATATCAATACCGCGCGCGAAGGTCGTGCGGTAGCTTCTTGATTATATTCAAGTTTCATCGCGATTTAACACGAAATTTGCGATCAGCAACTGAAAGCGTCGGATTTCCACCGCATAGTGATAGCAGTATGGAATCTTCCGTACCTGTTCCCCCGGCGCGCCCATCAGAAAATCTCGCGGATATAGATCAGCGGCGTGGTCTTGTACACGCCGAAGGTGAGCCTGCCGGGCGTGGACGGCAGCCACACGGGCAGGTTGAGGGCGGCGTCGACGCTGCCGGTCTTGCCGGTCGGCGCCAGCTTGAACTTGAGCACGCCCTCCTTCATGTACGCCGTGCCGAGCGTGGCCTTGGGGTCGGGAAAGGGCGTGAGCCCATTGCAGCTCGTCATGTTGCCCTTGCATTGGGTATAACTGAGCCGCAATTG
This sequence comes from Massilia genomosp. 1, assembly GCF_011682185.1. Lineage (NCBI taxonomy): Bacteria > Pseudomonadati > Pseudomonadota > Betaproteobacteria > Burkholderiales > Oxalobacteraceae > Massilia > Massilia genomosp. 1. The sequence goes on along the minus strand of NZ_WHJF01000081.1, from coordinate 9,828 downwards.
GGCGCCGGCGACGCTGTGCGGCAAGCTCACCTGGCCCGAGCCGGCTTCCGGTGGCGGCGGGATGCTGATGGCGTCGCTGGCGCTACCGACCCAGCGGCCATTGGTGGCGCTGGTGCCGGTCCAGTATTGGGCGCGCATGGTCACCGCCAGCGGCAGCAGTTCCGAACCGAAGGCATTTTCGACCAGCATCCGGCCGCGCGCGATTTTGGTGCCGCCCTCGACCGACAAGGCGGCGCGGTTCGAGGTGACCAGGTCGGCGTCGCTGGCGCGCAGGTAGATATCGAGCGGCTCATAGGTGGTGGCGGCATAGTCGTAGCTCGGCCAGGTGGTGGCCACGCCCTGGATGAACACCGTCTGCGCATCGGTGATCGCACTGGGCGTGAGCGTGCCCTTGGTGGCCTGGACCGCACCGCCCATCGTGGTGAACGGCAGCAGCTTGGGCGACTTGACGAACTTGCCCTGGTAGAACTTGGTGATCTGGCCGACCGCATTTACGGCCCGCACGACGGTCTGGATCGGCTGCTTCGAATAATGCAGGCCGAGATTCTTGCAGTCGAGCGGATGCGGCGCGGCGCAATACATGATGATCGGCACGTCGGTCTGGAAGTAGCCCGGATAAAAGCGGCCCAGCGCGATACCGTTGCTGGTGACGTCGGCCGTATCGAGATAGGTCGACCCTTGCATGTGCGCGCGCACATTGATGATGCCGGCTTCGGCGAAGGTAAAGTTGGCGCCGCTGGCGGCGCCGCCGCTGAACGGCGCAAACTCCCCTTCCACCTGGGGAAACGGATCGCCGTTGAAAACCGCCATGTCGGCGAACGCCAGCGCTTCCGACGTGGGGTCGCCCGGATCGGCGTAGTTGAGCGAATCGATGGCGACCGTGGTGATCAGGTCGACCATCTGCGGGGTGGTTTCCCTGCCAAAATTGGGCGTCGGCAAGCCGTCGAAGTTTTGCGCAATCACATCGAGGGTAAAGCCGGCGCCGGCCTTCCAGAAGCGGCCGATATCGGCCGTCATCTTGGTCTGCTCGATCAGGCCGGCCGGATTGGCCAGCGGCGTGCTCAAGGCGAATTTGTAGGGCCGCACGACGAACTGGCCGCTGGTGCTCACCTGCGCCAGCGCCGAGGCGGTCTCGGCCATCAGCAGTTCGACCTGGCCGACGTCCGAGTACACGAACGCCAGCGGCGGCGAGGTGGCCGCGTTCGGATCGAAGCTCAGCGCAATGGCTTGCCACTGGGTCGCGCTTTGCGCCGCGGACGCCCCGATGCACGCTTTCAGGGCAATGTTCTTGAACTTGGCGACGCCGCCGGCGCCCGTGGTCGGGTTGACGCACTTGAGCGAAAACTGCAGGGTCGGCGTGCTGGTGGGTGGCACCACGGTCTTGAAATTGAGGTCGAGCGCGGTGTTGTCGATCGCCGTGATGTACACCGTGCCGTTCACCGCAGCCTGCTGGGTCGGCATGCTCAGGTAATTGCACTGGCCGACGCTGCCGGGCGTGATGCCGGTCCGGCACGGGCTGTCGGTAAACACATACCTGGCGCTGGAAAAGCTGATGGTCTTGCTGGCGCTGTTGTTGGCCAGGTCGTTATCGAACTGCAAGCCGCCGACGCTGGCATTGGCGGTCATGCTGCCCGGCGCGGTCAGGGCGATCCGGGTGCTGATGGTCAGGGCCGGCGCCACCTCGCCCACCGCCAGCTGCTCGGGCGAGACGCAGGTGACCACCTGGCCCGAGCGCGAGCAGGTCCAGTCGGTGCCGCCGGCCGAAATGAAATCGAGCCCGGTCGGCAAGGTGTGCTTGACGGTGATCGGGCCGGCGTCCGGCAAGGGGCCATTGTTGCTCACCGCGTGGATCAGGTTCATGACGCTGCCGCGCGCCGGCGTGCCGCTGCTGGTGATCGCCAGCGACAGGTCGGCCACGTCGACGTTCGGCACCGAGACGATTTCGGCGTTGAGCAAGACCATGTCCTGGCCCGACTCGTACAGCATGCTGGCGGTGGTCTGGCCGGCGAACAGCTTGGGGCTGGCCAGTACGTAGGAATCGAAGTCGATGCCGTAGGAAGCGTTGTCGACGGTGGCGCCGATATTGCTGGTCGAATTGAACTGGTTGCCGGACGGATTGGCCGAATCGACCATCTCGGCACCGTTGAACTTGAGGTTTTCGCCGCCGCCCGAGAGCGTGGTGTCGCCCTCCCAGGTCACGTGGGCGATGCGCCCGGTGGCCGTGCCGAGCGGCGATGGCGTCTTGAAGTTGCTCAGGTTCAGGTTGACCTTGATGTTGTCGGCGCCATACGTGCGGATGTACTGGAAACCCTCGTACAGATTGAGCACACGAAACGTCTCTCCGGGCGCCGGCACGGAGTAGATCGCCAGCAGCGAAAACCCGCCGAGCACGCCCTCCACCCCGCAATAGGTGCTGCCATTGTCGATCGACAGGCCGCCGAAGGTATACGTGGCGTTGCGCTTGGCCGTGACCTGGGCGGTGACGTCGGCCGCGCCCGAAAAATAGTTGTAGCCGATGGTGGCGGTGGTAAAGCGCCGGTTGCTCGCTGCGCTGACCGAAGCGCCGTCCATCAGGACCGTGTAGTCGGGGGTGGAGCCCGATCCGGCCCAGTACAGATGGGCGCTGACGATTTTGGCGGTCGATGGAATGCCGGCCAGGGTGGCGCTCAGCGTGCCGGTATTGATGGAGCACGGATTGTTGCCGTTCGCGCCAGTGCGCATGGTCTTCTGGGTGCCGGTAAAGTTCAAGCGTCCGGCGTAACTCTTGAACAGCGAAATCGGCGTATCGGCGCGCGCCGGCAGGCTCGCCAGCAGCAGGCCGGCCGCGCACAGGGCGCCCAGCGCGGCGTGCCAGGATGATGAACAGCGCGCCCTCATGGTTCCTCCGCCGACGCGCTCAATTCGACATGCACCACGCGCTGCACGTAATCGACGCTGTTGCCGGGATTCGGACAGCCGCTTGCGCCCGGACTGTTGCAGGCGGTGCTGCGCACCGTATACCGGGCCTGCTGGGTCGCGCTGTCGATGGTGCGCATGCACACCACCGTCACCGTCATGCGCGCCAGGCCGCCGTCGCCCGGCAGCGCGAAAGTGCTGGTGCTGGCCACGCCCGAGGCCGCGGTGGTACACGCCCCTTTCGCGCGCGTGACCTGGTACACGCCCCACTCGGTGCCGGCGCGCGCGGCCAGGTAGGCGCGCGTGCCCTGCACGTCCAGCATGGAACTGGTGTGCGCGGTGGTGGACAGGGTCACCATCGCCACCGCCAGGCTTGAGAGCACCACCAGCAGGAAGATGGCGGTGACCAGGCTCACGCCGCGCATATGGCGCAAAGGCGGGCGGGCGATCATGGATTATTGTCCACGTGGACTTGCTGCGTCATGCGGATCGGTCCATCGCGCCCGTCCGGCCGGCGCAAGGTCAGGCTCAGCCGCACCAGCGCCGCGCGCGTGTTGCCGATCAGGGTGTAATTGAATTCGCAAGACTCGACATTGGCCGCCAGCAGCGCCGGCGCGGCGCTCGGATAGCTGTTCTGGGTCGCGTTGAAACCGTAGTTGGCGTGGCGCGCCAGCACGCCGTTGGCGCAGCTGTAGGTGACCGGCTGGCCGGTGACCTGGAAACGGTGCATCGGATGGGCCATCGGCGGGTTCTGGCTGGCGAAGGGATTGGCCTTGAGCGTGATCACCTTGCTGGCGGCGTCGACCGCCGCCACTTCGGCGCGGTTGGTCGGCACGGCCGCGTACACGTTGGCGGCGTCGCCGCTGATCATCAGGTTGTTGACCACCACCAGGTCGCCGGCGGCGATTTGCTGGGGGCCGTCCTGCAGCGGCCCGAGCACGCGGAAGGTCAGGTCGGCCGGGTCGACGAAATTCAGGTGGTCGCCGGCCGGATTATTGGCCGGCACCAGCGTATCTTCGGCCGCCAGGTAGCGCCCGCCGGTCTTGGTCGGCACGAATTCGATGGCGTTGCCCGACACCCGCACCGTGTTCGGCAAGGCCAGGCGGATGTCGCGCACCATGCGCCGCACCGCCGTATCGGCCGTATCGGCCAGCTCGGCGCGGCCGGCGCTGTCGACATAATTTTGCACCGGCAGGCGCAGGAAGGTGGCGACGATGGCGCCCAGGATGCCGGTGATGACGATCACCACGATCGCTTCGATCAGGGTAAAGCCGTGCTGGCGGGCGCGCGCGCTCATGGCGGCGCATTCGGTGCGTAGCGCACGCGGTAGCCTTCCAGCACCACGCTTTCCACGTTGTTGAAAAAGACGGCGATGCGGATCGCCAGCGCTTCGGTCTGCGGCACTTGCCGCCCCGCCGGGCCGAGGCCGCCGGTGGGCGTGACGGTCAGCATCACCGTATAGCCGGGCAAGGCAATGTCCTGGCCGGCGGCGTCGCTCAGCCTGCCCGCAGTGAGGAAGGCGGCGCTCGGGGTGCCGTAGGCGGCCACGTAATCGTTGACGTTGTCGAAGGGACGCGTGGCGCCGGCCTCGTTGCCGACGTTCTCGACCAGGCTGGCGCAGTTCTCGCCGCCCAGGGCCGGCGCCTTGGCCTCCTCGACCCTGGCGTCGGTCGCGTCGCAAAAGGTGAAGCGGGCCAGCTGGACTTCTTCCATCAAGCCTTCGGCCAGCATCAGCGCCTGCTTGCGCACCAGCGGATCGGCGCTGGTGCGGGTGCTCAGGTTCATGGCGCTGAGGATGCCGGCCAGGCCGACTCCGATGATCACCATGAAGATGATCAGTTCGACAAAGCTGATGCCGCGCTGGCGCGCCAGCGCGGGACGATGCAGGCGTGGGGGCTCAGTGTACATAGCCGGTCTCGGCTTCGACCACCAGGCTGGCGCTGTTGGCGCCGGCCTTGACCGTCATGGTCATTTTTGAAAAACCCGCCCCGCCCACGCCCGGACGGCCCAGCGAATCGAAAGAAAACATGGCGGTGGCGGGACTGGTGACATAGCTAAGGCCGCCCAGGGCGCCTTCGCAAGCCCAGATGGTGGACTGGTCGCAGCGGTTCAGGGTGGTTTTTTCGCCGCTGTTGGCGCCGGACGCGGCCGGCACGCGCTGGTTGACCGGACAGGCGGCGGCGTCGGCAAAGCACAGCGCCACGCTGGCGCCGTCGAGGCGCACGAAGACGGAACGATTCTGCGCCACGGCCACTTTCTGGCCATAGCGGATCAGGGCTTTTGCCTGGTCGGTGAAGGCGGGGGCGTCAAACCCGGCGCGGTCGAACCAGCGGGTCGCTGCGGCGGCGCCGAGGATGCCGACGATCACCATCACGGTGATCAGCTCGACCAGCGTGAAACCTTGCTGGCCGCTGCGCTGGCGTGGGAGCTGCTTGCTCATGGGGGTGTGGCAGGATGGACTGGCGCGACGGGTTGCGGCCGTGGCCGCGCTACCCATGTTGCAATGCGCCAGTCGGTCAGTCACGCTCGGGGACTGCTTAGCAAGTCGTGATATCGACGCTGATGACCGGTGGGGTCGGGTCGGTCGCCGCGCCCGCCGGCGCGACAGCTGGCTTGTAGAGCACGTAGCACTTGACCGCCTTGGCGGTACCGGCAACGCTCAGCGGTACAACCGCCACTTCACCGGCAGCCGTGGTCGGCACGGTGGCGCCGCTGCCGGCGGCGGTGATCAAGAGATAATCGCTGGCTTTCAGGCCGGCCGCTTCGAGCAGGAGTGCGTTGCCGACAGGATAACCATTGGCCAGGGTCACCGAGGTGCCTTCGAGCGACACTGCGGTGGCGGTCGGGGTGACCAGGTACTTGCCGTGTACCATGGCCGACACCGCTTCCAGCGAACCCTTGGCCGCCTTCATGGTGGCGCCGCGGGCATCGCCGCCCAGATCGGCAAATTTCGGCAAGGCGGTGGCCGCCAGGATGCCGAGGATGACGATGACGACGATCAGTTCGATCAGGGTGAAACCAGCTTGGGTGGCGTGGCGGAACTTAGCAATGGATTGCATTTTCATGTGAATCTCCAATTCGTTTTAAGCAGTGAACAATGAGGTGCGTAACAGAAACACGAGTACCGTATTCTTTAACGGCGGTTTATCTATTAACTTGAGTAAGGGCAACGGTCCGTGCATCTGGCGTACCACTCTGCTTGGCGGGGATTGTGGGCAAGCGAGATAATTCTACCTTGAAACTTATGCGCTTCGTGGTGCCTTTTGGAAATTTCTTTTCCCTGCTTATCAAGTACACCAGCGTTTTCGTCTTGCGGTCGAAATACCAGTTGCCCGGCGCGACCTGCTCCGGCGTGGGCGTGAAGTATTCGCCGACATAATTACGCGGTTTTTCGGCCAGCAAGTCGATCGGATTTTTCCCGGCCAGCGAGGCGATTTCCGACTCTTTTCCACGCACCCGTAACTGGCTGACCTTCAACACCAGCGCGGTGCGCAGCACGCCGGCGAGCTGTTCGACGGCGGCCAGTTCGGCCCGTTCGCGATAGTCCAGCAAGCGTTGTAAAAGCACCCCCGTGAGTATCGCCACCACCACCGCGCACACCGCCAGTTCCAGCAGCGAAAAGCCACGGGGATTTGACAACATTGATGGGGTGGCAATCTGTCTCATTTATGCAAAGCGGCTTTGCCCAGGTCCCAGATCGGCAAGAAAATGCCGAGCGCCAGCACCAGCACCATCGCCCCCAGGAACACGATCATGATCGGCTCGATCTGGGCCGACAAGGTTTTCAGTTCGTAATCGACCTCGCGCTCGTACATCTGGCCGATTTCATCCATCAGGTCGTCGAGCGAGCCGGTCTCTTCACCCACGGCGATCATCTGCAGCACGATCGGGGTGAACACCCCGGCCGCCACCGCCGTGCGCAAGATGCTCTCGCCGCGTTCGACCCCATCGCGCATCGCTTCCACGCGCGAAGCCAGGTAGGCGTTGTCGACCGTTTGCGAGACCACCGTGAGCGCCTGCACCATCGGCACCCCGCTCTTCATCGACAGCGCGAAACTGCGCGCAAAGCGCGCCATCGTGCCTTTCAGGACGATCTTGCCGGCGATCGGGAGGCGCAGGCGCACCCGGTCCCACCACATGCGCCCTTCCACCGAGTTGATATACGTGCGCCAGCCGAAGAACGTCATCAGCGAGCCCACCAGCAGCGCCGGCCAGAAGCGCACCATGAAGTTCGAGCTGCCGATCAGGATGCGGGTCATCAGCGGCAGTTGCGAATTGAAGCTTTCGAACACCTTCACGAATTGGGGAATGACGAAAATGTTGACCACGATCATCGCCAGCAACATCGCGATCATGACAAAGGTCGGGTAGCGCGTGGCGGTCTTGACCCGTTCGCGCATGTCGCGGTCGAATTCCAGATGGTCGAACAGGCGCAGGAACACGTCTTCCAGGCGCCCGGTCATCTCGCCCACGCGCACCATCGACAGGTAAAAGTTCGAAAACACGGTCGGATGGCGGCGCATCGCGGCCGACAGTTCGCGCCCGGAGTCGAGCGACTCGCGCAAGTCCTTGATGACCTTGCCGAACGACTTGCTGATGGCCGATTCCTGCAACCCGGCCAGGCCGCGCATGATCGGCACGCCCGACTTGAGCAGGGTGTAGAGTTGACGGCTGAACAACTGCACGTCCATCGAGGTGACTTTTTTCTCGAACAGGCGCTCGAAAAAGCCTTCCTCGACGCCGCTCGTGACCGCGCGGCTGGTCTGGGTGATATCGAGCGGGGTGACGCCGTTGCCGAACAACTGGTCGGCCACGGCCCCGCTGTCGGCGCCTTCCAGCACGCCTTGCATCAGCTCGCCTTTGGCATTACGTCCCTTGTAGGCGAAAAACGGCACGTTTATTCCTCGATCTGGTTACTGATGCGCATCGCTTCGGACACCGTGGTGCGGCCCTGGACCGCCAGTTGCACGGCGTGGCGGCGCAAGGTTTCGCCCTGCATCTCGGCGTGCGCGGCTTTTAAGAAGTGGGCCGGGTCGGGGTGGTTGGCGGCGTCCACCACGGCGGACGTCATTTCCAGCAGCTCGTACACGCCGGTCCGGCCGCGGTAGCCCATGCCGTTGCAATGCGAGCAACCTTTGCCGTGATAGAACTGGGTGGTCTCGGCCAGTTCGCGCAGTTCGGCGCGCAGCCATTGGCGTTCAAGCGGCGTGGTTTGATAGGTAGTGCTGCAACTTTCGCAGATCACCCGCACCAGGCGCTGCGCCAGCACCGCTTGCAGGGAACTGCCCACCATGTAGCGCGGCACGCCCATGTCCATCAGGCGCAGCGGGGTGCTGGCGGCGTCGTTGGTGTGCAAGGTCGAGAGCACCAGGTGACCCGTCATCGCGGCGCGCAGGCCGATCTGGGCGGTTTCCTGGTCGCGCATCTCGCCCACCAGGACAATGTCGGGATCCTGGCGCAGCGCCGAGCGCAGCACGCGCGCGAACGAGAGCTCGATCTTGTCGTTGACCTGCACCTGGTTAATGCCAGGCAAGCGGTACTCGACCGGGTCTTCGACCGTGATCAGCTTTTTTTCGACGGAATTGAGTTCCGACAAGGCGCTGTACAGGGTGGTGGTCTTGCCGCTCCCGGTCGGGCCGGTGACCAGCACCAGGCCGTTGGGGCGCTGCACGATGGCGCGGAATTTTTCCACCAGGCGCGCCGGCATGCCGATCGCGTCCAGGCGCAGGGTGGTGCCGCCCTGGTTCAAGAGCCGCATGACCACCGATTCGCCGTACTGGGTCGGCATGGTCGAAATGCGCACGTCGATGCGCTGCTGCTTGACCTTGACGGCGAAGCGGCCATCCTGCGGCAAGCGCTTTTCGGAAATGTCGAGGTCGGACATGAGTTTCAGGCGCAGCGCCAGCGGCGTGGCGATCTTGATATCAGCCTCGGTTTGCAGGTGCAGCACGCCGTCGATGCGGAAACGGATTTGCAGCCGCGTTTCCTGCGGTTCGATGTGGATGTCCGAGGCGCGCACCTGGGTGGCGTCGTCGAACACCGATTGCAGCAGCTTGACGATGGGCGCTTCCTCCAGCCCCGGATTGGCGGCCAGGGTGCCGAAGTCGACGAAGGTGTCGCCCAGGTCCTGTTCGAGTTCGCGCGCGAAGTCGGTGATTTCGTCGGTGCGGCGGTAGATGCGGTCGATCGCGGCCAGCACTTCGGTCTCGTTGACCACCGCCAGTTCGATATTGCGTTTGACCAGGCGCGCGATTTCATCGTAGGCGAACAGGTCGGTCGGATCGGACATGCCGATCAGCAGGACGCCGCGGCGGTCTTCCAGGGCGATGGCGCGGAAGCGCCGGGCCTGGGTTTCCGGCAACTGGCGCACGATGTCGGGATTGGTGTTGTAAAACTTGAGGTGAATGTAGGGAATGTCGAGCTGCTTGGCGAGCGCGCCCGAGATTTGTTCCTCGGTGACGAAACCGTTTTCGATGAACACGCGGCCGAGTTTGCGGCCCGTGCGCTTTTGGTCTTGCAAGGCCGCACCCAACTGCTCTTCGGATAACAGATTTTGCTGGACGAGGATTTCGCCGAGGCGGACTTTTTCTGGCCGTGCCATGAAGACCCTTGTTGAATGCTTGTCGAGAGAATAAGACGGCCTTCGCTCCCCTCCGAACCGTCGTCCCCCCGCAGGGGGGGGCCCCCGGTGGCCCCGCAGGGCCGGGCGGGGCCGCAAATTTGGGGGCCCCCCGGGGCGGGGGGGGCGGCGCGCCCCCCCCGCCCGCTCCCGCGGGGGGTGTGTGGTGTTGGGGGGGGGGGGGGGGGGGTCCGCGCCCCCCCCCCCCCCCCGCCGCGCGACCAGGTGATGGCTTTGGTGGCCGAGGCGGTCGTTGCCGGAGCGAGCCAGTGGCGGGCCTGCGAGGTGATTACGCTGAGCGAGCGGACCTTGCA
>NZ_WHJF01000080.1:0-31862 GCF_011682185.1 Massilia genomosp. 1 | reverse complement strand
CCGGCGGATAGCTTTTGCTGGTGCGGAACTCGTAGGTGGCCAGGCCGCCGTGGTCGCCCTTGTAGATCTTGTCGAGCACGCCGAGCACGTTCAGGTCCTGGAAGATGCGCGAGTTGACGCGGCGCTTCAGGTAGGTCAGCCACGGCACGATTTCGGCATGGTAAAAGGCGAAGCCGCCATCCGAATGGCTGAAGCCGAACGAGTTGACGTAGCCGTTGATGTAGCTTTCGCTGCCATCGGCCATCAGCACGCCGACGCTGACGTTCTTGCCCATCAGGGTCTTGAGCTCGATGGCGCCATCTTTCGAGATCAGGCTCAGGTTAAAGATGTACTGGTCCGAAATCGTCGTGGTGCCGCTCATCGACTCGATCAGCAAGCCTTTGATGGGCGAGTAAAAGCGCAGCAGGCGCGTGGTGTCGACATAGTCGGCGGCGCCTCCGCCTCCGCCCCCGCCGCCCCCGCCGCCGCCACCAGCACCGGCCCCGGGGGCGGACAGCGCCACCGGATCAATCGCCGCCGGCGTGAAGCTCTCAACTGGTACGCTGAAGTCCATGGCCGCCTGCCCGGCCAGCGGGTGCTCGGCGATCGACAGGTTCAGATACTGCGACATATCCTCGCCCACGGCGGGCGCGCCCGGCACGAAGGGCATGTGCGGCATCTTGCCGGAAATCGTGTCTCCCAGGCCGCGCGCGTCAGGCACGAACGGCATGTGCGGAATCTTGCCGGCGATATCGTCCGCCTGGCTTAACAGCGCTTGCGCCTGGCCGGCGACCTGCATCGCCTTGGCGACGTTCGGGTTGGCCTGCGCCGCCAGGGCCGCGCCCGCGCTGGCAAGGCTGCCAATGCCGCCGCCACCCTGCAGGGCCGATGCCGCTTCGATGGCGGCGCCGGCGACAGCGATCTTCTTGCCGTCGACGCCGGCCAGGCCGGCAGCGCCAAGCGCCAGGCCCGTCACCGATGGCGCCGGCGCCGGCGGCGTGGTGGCAACGGTCGTGTGTGGTTTGAGGCCATCATCGGTGGCGTCAATGCGGCCGGTCTTGCTATCTAAGGGTTGAAATGACATCGCTGCTGCTCCCGCAAGTACAAAAAGTGGATCGATTACCCCGGCGCGGCCAGGCTCTCGCGCCGTAGCGCCGCCCTCGCCCGCCCTCTTCGCTTGCGCATCCGCCGGCCCTGTCGCGCCAGCCAGTGCAAGAAAATGAAGGTTATCGTTTTGGAAAGTGTGTATACTATCACAAAGAAATTAATCATTAGATATTAGACATTTTTTGCGGTCGATCGACATCCACGAGCCGAAACTCTTCTTGCATGACAACTAATCTCGCTCCAAATAGCTGGACAAACTTCAACGACATGGTACGCAAGATGCAACGGCGAGAACCATCGGCGAGCGACCAACGACCACGCGCGAGCGACAAGCGCCTGCGCCATGTGTCGCATCAAGCGGCCGCTTCGCCTGGCCCGATCGCCGCTGCCGCAATGCCTGTCGACCCTGCGCTGCGGCTGGTGCGAGGCTATCCGGTCAACCCGATTACAGGCTGCAAGCTGCTGGCCGGCGAGATCGATCTCGACTTCGCCCTGCCGGCCGCCCTGCCCCTGCGCTGGCAGCGCATCTACAGTTCCGGCCAGCGCAAGACCGGCCTGCTCGGCCAGGGCTGGAGCACGCCGCTGTCGGAGTCGCTGCACATCAGCGATGGCCAGCTCATTATCCTCGATCCATTCCAGCGCGACATCACTTTCGCACTGCCGCGCGCGGGCGAGGCCCTGTATTCGCTGACGGAAAAGATCACCCTGGAACGCACCGGCGAGCGCAGCTACGAGCTGACCGACGTCCACGGCCTGCGCAAGCAGTTTGCCATGCTGCCGAGGGCCTACGACAGCGCCGTGCTGGTCGGCATGGTCGACGCCAACGACAACCGGATCAGCATCACCTGGAACGCCCGTCAACTGCCCGAGACGGTACACGACAGCGCCGGGCGCGTGTTCATCATGGACTACATCGCCCATCGCGGCGAGCTACGACTGGGCAGCATCAGCGTGCAGCGCGACGCGGTCGACTATGAGGAGCCGACCACCGAGTTGGTGATGCAATACAGGTACGATGAACTCGGCAACCTGTTCCAGGTGATCGACCGCGCCGGCCACGTCACGCGCCAGTTCGCCTACATGAACCATATCATGATCGAACACGCGCAGCCCGGCGCTCTGGTGTCGCGCTACGAGTACGACGAATACGAGTGGACCGGCAAGGTCACGCGCAACTGGGCCAACAACGGCATGTCGTGGAATTTCCGCTACCTGAACGGCGAAACCCTGGTCTACGACCACCTTGGGCGCGAGGAGCTTTTCCGCTTCGACAAAAAGCACCGCTTCACCGGCACGGTCGACGCGCTCGGCGGCGAAACCGTGCGCCACCTCGACACCCACGGCAATGTGGTCGGCATCGTCGCGCCAGGCGGACCGAGCACCATCTACCGCTACGACCGGCGCAGCCGCCTGATGCGGGTGGAAAGCAACGGCAAAGGGACCGGCATCGTGTACGACGCCAAGGTCGACAAACCGGCCCTGATCACCGATGCGCTCGGCGCCATCACAGCGCTGCGCTACGACGAGCGCGGCAACCTGCTCAGTGTAACGGACGCGCTCGGCAACCGCGCCGCCTGTGAATACAACGAGCACGGCTTGCCTGTCAAGGTGACCGACGCCGCCGGTGGCGTCCAACTGCTGGCCTACAACCGCGCGGGCCAGCCGGTCAGCCATACCGATTGCTCGGGCAACACCAGTCACTTCAGCTACGACGTCGACGGCAAGCTGGTGCGCTGGACCGATGCGCAGGGCAACGCCACGTCCTACACCTACGACGCGGCCGGACGCCTGACCACGACCGCGCACCCCGACGGCGCCACCGACGCTTACGAATACGATGCCCTGGGCCGCCTGCTGGCGCACACCGACGCCGCCGGCAACCGCACCGGCTATGTGCTCGATGTGGATGGCAAGCGGCTCAAGCGCATCGATGCGCGCGGCGGCGTGCTCGAGTACCGTTATGACGGGGCCCGCCGCCTGGCCGGACTGATCAAGGAGAATGGCGACGCCCAACTCTTCGTGTACGACGCGCTCGACCGCATGGTTGAAGAGACCGGCTTCGACGCCCGCCTGACCCGCTACCTTTACAGCGACAGCGGACTGCTGGCAGCGAAGGAAGAACTCGACAACGGCGTGCGCACCGATACCAGTTATATGCGCAACAGCGCCGGGCAAGTCATCGACATGTTCATCACACGCGTGGCCGGCAACGCAAACGCCGAACAGTCGCGCCAGCGCTTCACCTATGACGACCTGGGCCGGATGACGCAAGCCATCAGCGCCGACGCCATCGTGGCGCTGGAATACGACGCGTTGGGGCAACTGGTGAGCGAGCAGCGCGAAAGCGGCGGCGAAACGCGGGTCTTGCATCACCAGTACGACGCGCTGGGCAACAGGACCCGGAGCGTGCCGCCGGACAGGCCGCTGCTCGACAAGCTGTCCGACGCATCCGCACCGCTGCGCCAGGCCGGCGCCATCGACCACATCCGCCAGGCGCGCCCCAAGCGCCGCATCCAGGGCGCGCTGGCCAACACCTTCCATCACGATGCGATGGGGCCGATGCTCTCGCAGGTGGCGGGCCAGATCGTGACGGGCGAAGGCGCCCTGCCTGCGACGGAGCGCAACGACCAGTACGACCAGACCGGCAATGTGCTGGGGATGGACGTCAAGCGCAATGCGCGCCTGAGCGATTGGCATGACGTGATCGGGCGCATCCTGCCGGCGGTGCAGCCGCAGCTGGACGAATGATAAGTAAAGCCTTCCCCGCAGGACCATGTTGAGAGAACCAATGTTATCCATCGCCGCCATTGAAATTGCCAGGTGCCCGTGGCAAGGACTGTGGGTATTGTATGGGGAACTGATGCGGGGAAACCGGGATTCCGCACGCGAGGTGATCGAGGCCATCGATTCAGTCCTCCATCAACGTGCAAGAGGCTTTATGATCATCGTTCGGTGTGAAACAGGATGCGATGCGCGCATCGCGGCCGATTCCCTGGCCGGCGCGTCTTTTGCAGGCCTCGATCTGCATCGCGCCCTGCTTGCCGGCGAAAATGGACAGGGGTCCGATTTTTCCGGGGCAGGATTACGATCCGCGTAGGCGTGCTGTGGCGCTTCCCGATCGCCAGGCCCTGGGAAATCGATCTCACCTGCATTGCCACCTTCATCGTCGATGAAAACAGCACACTGCGCATCGCGGATCGTTGCAGCGAACATGTGGCCTGCGCCGGTGGCCGCCCGGTGCAATCGGCCGGCAAAATGACTTTTCAGGTCGACAAAGACCAGGCGCGCGTTCACGCCGTCACAAACCAGTCCACCGGCTACTGCCCCGAGCCCCAGTCATGGCCGCAGGTGGCCGACGCCATCCGCAAGGCCGGCCTGGTGGCTCCCGCCGGCTTCCACGTCAATTTCCTGCTCTGGAAATGCACGGATTGCCATGCCCTGAATGTGATCAAGGAGGGCGTGTTCGTGTGTGCGATGTGCGATGCGGATTTACCTGCGGACTGGAACCTCGCCTGACTGCCGGCAGCGCGTGCGCCAGGCCGGCATCGACGTTTCCGCGCCCGCGTTGTATAGTCCACCTATCTCCATTTTCAGAAAAGCGATCCATGGCCGAGAAATCAGACATCCTGTACGGCGTTGCCGAAGCCAATGACGATACCCTGGCCTCCATGCGCCTGCGCGCCATGGCCAGCGAATTGGGCGAACCCGATCACATGGACCTGGACGACGATCCCACCCTGCGTATCAACATCTACGCCTTCGGCCGTAACTTTGTCGAGGAATGCGAGGTCGATGCCGCCGACCAGCAAGGCTATGTGCTGGTCACCTCGGGCATGAGCGACCGGCTGATGACCGGCCCGCTCGATACCGACGTCGCCGACACCCTCGCTGCGGAGCTGGTATGGAACGTACCGGACCTCAATCCCGCCTATTTCACCACCTTGCGCTGGCTGGCAAAGCTGCCGGAAATGGACCACACCTGGTTCGGCCAGGGTCACACCGTGCCGATGCCGATGTCGCCGCTGGAAGGCTGTGCGTTCAAGACCTTCCTGTTCCTGCCGCCGATTATCCGTACCGACCGCGAACTGTTCGAGCATATCGACCATGACGGATACGCCATCGGAACGCTGTGCGTACACCTGATCTCGGACAGCGAATATGCCCTGGTCCGTAACAGCGAGGAAGGCCTGGGCGAATTTCTCGACCTGCTCGATGATCACGCCCACCCGCACGTGTTCAATCCCGTGCGACGTCCCTACGTATAGCACGCCGGCAAGGCTGATCGATGCGCAAGCTGATGAAACACCAATGGCACGATCTGCGCAATCAGTTGCTGCGGCTCGACGATGACGCCGCGCCGGAAGCCATTTTCAAGACCCTCGTCGCCGGGTTCAGGAAATACCGCCCGCAATTCAGCAGCGGGCCATTTGCCTACTTGCGTTTCGTGCGCTACTTCAGCATGCAGGCGGCCGACTACCCGGTGGCGCAATCGACGATGCGCGATGCCGAGTTCCGCCATTTCAAGAAGTGCATCCTGGGGCACGACGTCTGGGGCGACCTGAACGCCATCGCGGGGCTTCTGAGCGAAACAATGGAACGCCTGGTCACGCTACATATCGAGCAGTGTTGTCCCCGATGCCGGCACGAGGATTTCGCCACCTACAAGTCGCTTGCGACAGGACAGCTTGTGATCCAGTGCGAGGTGTGCTTTCACGTGGAAGGTCGCAACAGCGATGCCTACGCGGGAGGCGCAATCACCTTTGCCAGCGCGGCCGACCTGCGCCTGCCTGGCCGCCCGCCAGCGAGCCCCCTGCCCCTGCCGGAACACCTTTCTCCCCGCATCCGCGTCGATTGCGCCGAGATGGTCGATTACAACCTCGTCGTACTGTCGCACCGGGACCAGGAAACCGACTCCGCCGGTGCTCTGCACGGCTTCTATCGCGGCATGCCGGTCGCCATCTTTGATGAGGATATCAACGAGCAAGGCCATCCGGGCTTTCTCGTCGCCAACGGGCACGCGGAACCGGTAGTCACCCCGCCGCTGTGGGCCCCGAGCGCCAGATGGCTGTGCCGCATCGACAAGTCCGGCGTTCGCCACGCAAGCGCCGCCGGCTAGCCTCCAGGGGTGCCGCCATTACCGGCGCACATATTATCGAATCTGTCGTCGGACAAGAAAGCCCAGTCTTCGACCGGCAATGGCCCCATTGAATTGGCGGACAGGAAGGTCCAGCCATTGTGGATGTGCATGGAGAAGTGACGCAATTGCGCGGGAATGCGCGGGCACGGCGCGCAGGGCGGGATGGCCGCGATAGAAATGAAGCTCGCCTTTGGCCGTAAAGGGATACAACAGCGACACCGCCTTGCTGTGCTCGGCCAGCACCACCAACGGGCTGGCGAACTTGTGCAGGAAATTGAGGACGGCCGCGCAGCTTGGCACGCGGGTACGCCGCCCGCAATCGCGACGAATCCCGCCGCAGGCCAGGCAAGGCGCGGCGTTACTGGACCAGCGGACTATCGGCCCCTTCCATGCTCATGCCCCCGATCCGCGCCTGTCCCACCAAAATATGCAGGTACTGATGCGTGGCGCGCTGGCTCGACTGGCGGTCGAGATACGCCGCGATCTCGCTTTTCACCGCGTCGAACGGCAACAAGCGCCCCGCCACCCGCCGCAGCACCTGCACGATATGCAGGCCGAAGCGCGTTTCGAGCAAGCGCCCGGCCAGCTCGCCCTCGCCCAGCCGGAACACCAGTTCCTCGAACTCCGGCACGCTTTGCCCGCGCGACAGCTGCCCGAGGCTGCCGCCCACCTTGCCGGAACTGCAATTCGAATACTGCCCGGCCAGCTCGCCGAAGCGGTCCGGGTGGGCCTGCAACGCTTCCAGCACCGCTTCGCCAGTGGCGCGCAGCAACTCCAGCGGCGCGCCAGACGTCACCTGGAACAGGATATGGCGCGCCTCGACCATCTCGCCGCTGGTATAACGCTGGGCATTGTTGCGATACCACGTCATGCAGGCCGCTTCGTCGGCTTTCGGCACCTTGACCTGCAGCGCCAGCAGCGCCTCGATGCGGGCGTCATCGTCGCCCCCGCTCATTCCCAGTTCATCAGCCTGTTGCAGCAGCAAGGTGCGCAGCACCAGTTCATGCACCGCTTCCTTGAGCGGATTGCCCGCCTCCTGGTGAAGCGGCAACTCGCGCTCGATCGCCACATCGTCGATCTCCACGCCATTGACAGAAATACCCATGATCATTCTCCCGATTAACGACTACGCACGAGCTGGTAAGCGCGGCCAAGATAGGTCAGCGCGCCGAAGCCGCTCCACACATGCACCAGGCGGGTGAACGGGAAGATGACGAACAGCGACATGCCCATGAACAGATGCAGCTTGAACAGCAGCGGCGCATCGATGATGAACGCGGCCGCATCGGCGCGGAAAGTCACGATATGTTGCGCCCAGTTCATCAGCAGCACCATCGTGTGCCCGTCCATATGGCTGGCCGACACGTAGATCGACGACAGTCCCAGCAGCAAGGTGGCCAGTATCCACAGCAGTACGATCTTGTCCTTGAAGGTGGTGGCCTTGCGCAGTCGGTCATTGCCGAAGCGCCGTGCCAGCAGCAGCACGATGCCAACCAGGCACAGCAGCCCCATCACGCCGCCGGCCACCATCGCCACCAGTTGCTTGAGGCCGTGGCTGACACCGAGCGTGTCCCACACCCACACCGGGGTCAGCAAGCCCGCCATATGGCCGAAGAACAGGCCGATGATGCCGATATGGAACAGGATGCTCCCATACCGCAAGCTGCCCTGATGCAGCACCTGGGTCGATTCCGACTTCCACGTATATTGCTCGCGGTCGAAACGGATCAGGCTGCCGAGCAAGAAGATCGCCAGCGCGATATAGGGATAAATCCCAAACAGAAATTGATGCAGATAGTCCATGATGGCTCCTTTACGCGCCGGCCGCGGCGCGCGCCGTGCGGGGATAGAAATTGATCGTATGCGTGCCGGGCGCCCCCGGTTTGAGCAAGGGTTCGACCCCGTCCATGCCCGGACCGAAGGTTTCCAGCGCCTCGTCCATGTCGCGCACCGGCGGCTCGGTCAGTTCCTCGGCCGCCACCGGGCTCAAATGTTCCAGCACGGCAAACACGCCGGCGTACGGGCTGCCGTTGGCGGCCAGTTTGCGACCGATGTGCGCCAGCACGTGTACCGCGTCCGACAACAGGCGCGCGGCCTCCTCGGTGCTCTGCTGCGACAGGAATTCGAGGAACAGCGGCACAAAATCGGGCAAGTCGTCGCCCGTCATGAACAAGCCGTGCCCCTTGTATTCTTCCATCAGGTCGACCATGGCCTGGCCGCGGTCGCGCGATTCGCCATGAATATGCTCGAACAGATGCAGCGAATGCGAGGGATTGCGGTCGAACGTCATCACATAGTTTTGCTGCAGGTCGATCAGGGCGCCGTCGCTCAGGTAGGCGAACAGCGGCAGCAAGGGCGCATGCAGGGCCGGCGAATGCGCCATCGCATTGGCCAGGAAAGGCAACTCGGCGATCAGCTCCGCTTCCGGATACAGCAACAGGTTGGACAACACCTGATAATGTTGATTGGTTTTCATCATGCCTCCTGGATGTCTTTCTTTTTGCGCGACTTCGGCATCGCCATGAAGATGGCCGAGCCCTGCTTTTTCTTGCCGAACAGGCTGGTTTCCGTCACGCCGTCCGAACAGCCGTTTCCGAAGCTGAAGCCGCACGAACCTTTTTCGTTGAAGCTGTCTTCCGCCATTTCCTTGTGACTGCTCGGAATCACGAAGCGGTCTTCGTAATTGGCGATCGCCATGATGTGGTACATGTCCTCGACCATCGCGCGGCTCAAGCCGACCTGTTCCAGCACGGCCAGGTTCTCGACCTTGTCCACGGTCTTGCTGCGCATGTAGGCGCGCATGGCCAGCATGCGGTCGAGCGCGCGGATCACGGGCGGCTGGTCGCCGGCGGTCAGCAGATTGGCCAGGTATTGCACCGGAATGCGCAGGCTGTTGGTATCGGGCAAAATGCCGTTCATCCCCAGCTTGCCGGACTCGGCCGCAGCCTGGATCGGCGACAGCGGCGGGATGTACCACACCATCGGCAAGGTCCGGTATTCCGGATGCAGCGGGAAGGCCACTTTCCAGTCGACCGCCATCTTGTAGACCGGCGACTTCTTGGCCGACTCCAGCCACGAGTCGGGAATGCCCTGGCGCCGCGCTTCCTCGATGATGGCCGGGTCGTGCGGGTCGAGGAACAGGCCCAGCTGCGCCTGGTACAGGTCGCGCTCGTCCGGCACCGAGGCTGCCGCTTCGATCTTGTCGGCGTCGTACAGCAGCACGCCCAGGTAGCGGATGCGCCCGACGCAGGTTTCCGAACACACGGTCGGCTGGCCCGCTTCAATGCGCGGATAGCAGAAGGTGCATTTCTCGGCCTTGCCGGACGACCAGTTGTAGTAAATCTTCTTGTACGGGCAGCCCGAAATGCACATGCGCCAGCCGCGGCATTTATCCTGGTCGATCAGCACGATGCCGTCGTCTTCGCGCTTGTACACCGAGCCCGACGGGCAAGACGCCACGCAGGTCGGGTTCAGGCAGTGCTCGCACAGGCGCGGCAGGTACATCATGAAGGTGTTTTCGAAGGTGCCGTACATCTCCTTCTGCATGTTGTCGAACAGCTTGTCCTTGCTGCGGGCGGCGAACTCCCCGCCCAGGTCGTCTTCCCAGTTCGGACCCCATTCGATCTTGTCCATCTTCTTGCCGCTCAACACCGAGATCGGACGCGCCGTCGGCGGCGTTTCCGACAGCGGCGCGTTTTGCAGGCGCTCGTAGTCGTAGGTGAACGGCTCGTAATACTCGTCGATGGCCGGCAGGTTCGGATTGGCGAAAATATTGGCGAGGATTTTCAGCCGCCCGCCCTGGCGCGGTTCGATCTTGCCGGCGGCTGTGCGTTTCCAGCCGCCATTCCATTTATCCTGGTTTTCCCATTCCTTCGGGTAACCGATGCCGGGTTTCGTTTCGACATTGTTGAACCAGGCGTATTCGACGCCGTCGCGGCTGGTCCAGACGTTCTTGCAGGTGACCGAACACGTGTGACAGCCAATGCACTTGTCCAGGTTCAACACCATGCCGATTTGCGCTCTGATCTTCATACGTGTGCTCCCTTGTTTGCTCCACTCGTTTCTTCCACCAGGGGGCCTTCCAGCCACTCCACTTTGTCCATCTTGCGTACCAGCACAAACTCATCGCGGTTCGAGCCCACCGTGCCGTAGTAATTGAAGCCCCACGACAACTGTGCATAACCGCCGATCATGTGGGTCGGCTTGGTCACGGTGCGCGTGACCGAGTTGTGGATGCCGCCGCGCTTGCCCGACAATTCCGCGCCCGGCGTGTTGATGATCTTTTCCTGGGCGTGGTACATCAAGGTCATCCCTTCGGGAATGCGCTGGCTGACCACCGCACGCGCCGTCAGGGTGCCGTTGACGTTGAACACTTCGATCCAGTCGTTGTCGACAATCCCGGCATCCTTCGCATCGATTTCCGACATCCATACGTGCGGCCCGCCGCGCGACAAGGTCAGCATGCGCAGGTTGTCCGAATACGTGGAGTGGATGCCCCATTTCTGGTGCGGCGTCAGGAAGTTCAGCGCGATTTCCTTGTTGCCGTTCGGCGCCGCGCCCAACATCGCCGCCGTGGTCTTGGTGTCGATGGCCGGCTTGTACACGCACAGCCCCTCGCCAAAATCGCGCATCCAGCGGTGATCCTGGTAGAACTGCTGGCGGCCGGTCAGGGTGCGCCATGGAATCAGTTCATGCACATTGGTATAGCCGGCCGTGTAGCTCACTTCTTCCGACTCCAGCCCCGACCAGGTCGGCGACGAGATGATCTTGCGCGGCTGCGCCTGCACATCGCGGAAGCGGATCGTGTCGTGCTCGCGCGGCAGCGCCAGGTGCGTGTGGTCGCGTCCGGTCATGGTCGACAGCGCCGCCCAGGCCTTGACCGCCACGTGGCCGTTGGTTTCCGGCGCCAGCGACAAGATCATTTCGGCCGCGTCGATGGCGGTATCAAGCCGTGGCTGCCCTTGCGAGACGCCCTCTTCCAGCACCGTGCGGTTGATGCCGCGCAGCACATCGACTTCGTGCCCGGTCTTCCAGCCGATGCCCTTGCCGCCATTGCCCAGTTTTTCCAGCAGCGGGCCGATCGAGGTGAATTTCTTGAACACATCCTTGTAATCGCGCGTCACCACGGTCAGGTTCGGCATGGTCTTGCCCGGAATCGGCTCGCACTCGCCGGCGCGCCAATCTTTCGGATCGAACGGTTGGCCCAGTTCGCCCGGGGTATCGTGCATCAGCGGGGTCAGCACCAGGTCTTGCTGGGTGCCCAGGTATTCGCCTCCGATTTCCGCGAATTTTTCGGCGATGCCCTTGTAGATTTCCCAATCCGATTTCGACTGCCACAGCGGTTGCACGGCTTCCGACAGCGGGTGGATGAAGGGGTGCATGTCCGAGGTGTTCAGGTCGTCCTTTTCATACCAGGTGGCGGTCGGCAGCACGATGTCGCCATACAGGCAGGTGGTGGACATGCGGAAGTCCAGCACCACCACCAAGTCCAGCTTGCCTTCGGCGGCGGGACGGATTTTCACGTCGCGCGGCTTGACGCAGTGCGTTTCGTCGCTCATCAGCGCGTTCTGGGTGCCCAGCAAGTACTTGAGGAAATACTCGTGGCCCTTGCCCGAGCTGCCCAGGATATTCGAGCGCCACACAAACATATTGCGCGGGAAGTTGGCCGGATTGTCCGGATCGTCGCACGAAAAGTTCAGCTTGCCGGCCTTGATCTGCTCGACCGCATACGCGGCCGGTTCCATGCCGGCGGCCTGGGCCGCGCGGGTGACTTCCAGCGGATTGGTTTCCAGTTGCGGCGCCGATGGCAGCCAGCCCATGCGCTCGGCCTTGGCGTTGTAGTCGATCAGCGCCATCGGTTCGACGTCATCCCCTGCCGATGGCGAGGAAATCTCGCTCGTGTGCAGCTTTTCATGGCGCCACTGGCTGGTGTGGGCGTAGAAGAACGAGGTGCCGTTCATCTGGCGCATCGGCCGGTTCCAGTCCTGCGCGAAGGCGAGCGGGGTCCAGCCGGTTTGCGGACGCAGCTTTTCCTGGCCCACGTAGTGCGCCCAGCCGCCGCCCGACTTGCCGATGCAGCCGCACATCATCAACAGATTGATGATGCCGCGATACGTCATGTCCATGTGGTACCAGTGATTCAGTGCGGCGCCGACGATGACCATGCTCTTGCCCTGGGTCTGGTCGGCGTTCTCGGCGAACTGGCGGGCCACCGTGATCACGTCCGCCGCTTTCACGCCGGTGTGCTTGACTTGCCAGGCCGGCGTGTACGGCACGTCGTCGTCATAGCTGGTGGCAACGTTGCCGCCACCAAGGCCACGGTCGATGCCATAGTTGGCCAGGGTCAGGTCGAACACGGTGGTCACCAGCGCGGTCGTGCCGTCGGCCAGCCGCACTTTCTTGACCGGCACGCGGCGCATCAGCATGTCGCTGGCATCCTTGCCGCCGAAGTAGGCAAAGCCGACTTCCTCGACCGCATCGCGGCAGCCGATCAGGGACAGCAGCGGATCGATCGCCTTGCCGCTGGTGCCCTCTTTCTGTTCCAGGTTCCAGCGGCCCGACTCGCCCCAGCGGAAACCGATGGTGCCGGCCGGCGCGCAGATGTTGCCGGTGGCTTCGTCGATGACCAGGGTTTTCCAGTCGGGATTATTGGTTTCGTCCAGGTTATTGGCCAGGTGCGATGCGCGCAGGAAGTAATCCGGCACCAGCGCGCCATTGGTTTCCTTGAGCATGACCAGCATCGGGAAGTCGGTGTACTGCTTGGCGTAGCCACGGAAATAGTCCGAGCCGCCGTTGGCGTGGAATTCTTTCAGGACCACGTGACCCATGGCCAGCGCCAGCGCGGCGTCAGTGCCTTGCTTGGGAGCGAGCCAGATATCGCCGAACTTGGCCATTTCGCCGAAATCGGACGAAACGGCCACCGTTTTCGTGCCCTTGTAGCGCACTTCCGTGTAGAAGTGGGCGTCCGGCGTGCGCGTCATCGGCACGTTCGAGCCCCACACCATCAGGAAGGTGGAGTTGTACCAGTCGGCCGATTCCGGCACGTCGGTCTGTTCGCCCCACACCTGCGGGCTGGCTGGCGGCAAGTCGCAATACCAGTCGTAGAAACTCAGGGCCACGCCGCCGATGAGCGACAGGTAGCGCGTGCCGGCGGCGTAGCTGACCATCGACATGGCGGGAATCGGCGAAAAGCCGACGATGCGGTCCGGGCCGTATTTCTTGATGGTGAAGGCATTGGCGGCGGCAATCATTTCATTGACGTCATCCCACTTGGCGCGCACGAAACCGCCCAGGCCGCGGATCGACTTGTACGACTTGGCCCGTTCCGGGTCCTGGCTGATCCAGGCCCAGGCGGCGATCGGGTCCATGCTCAGGCGCGCTTCGCGCCACATCTGCATCAGGCGGCCGCGCACCATCGGGTACTTGACGCGCTGGGCCGAATACACGTACCAGGAATAGCTGGCGCCGCGCGGGCAGCCGCGCGGCTCGTGGTTGGGCAGGTCGGGCCGGGTGCGCGGGTAGTCGGTCTGCTGGGTTTCCCAGGTGATCAGGCCATTCTTGACATACACCTTCCAGCTGCACGAACCGGTGCAATTGACGCCGTGCGTCGAACGCACGATCTTATCGTGCTGCCAGCGCTGGCGATAAGCGTTTTCCCAGGTACGGTCCTCGTGGACCACGGCGCCGTGGCCGTTGGAAAACGTCTCCTTGGGGCGATTGAAGAACTTCAGACGATCCAGAAAATGACTCATGCTGCCTCCGCTTGGATGAGAGGGGCGCCGTCAACAGGGCGCTACCCGATTGAGCCCAGTCTACGCAGCGGCAGTCATGGTGCATATTGGCAAGAAGGTGATTGGGCGCGGCGACAAGGAGTAGGCGACCTAGTCCTTTGTGGCTATGGAGGGTGCCGGATGGATACGGTATACATGCGGTATCTGACATCGACGTTGAAGGAAATACCCATGAATATCACCAGTTATGACGACCTGATCCGCGCCGCGCGCGCCCAGCCGCAACCGCAGCGCCTGTTGTTCGCGTTTGCCAAGGCGGAGTTGCCGGATGAGGCAGGCGAGGCCGAACGCGCCGGTTTTGCCGAACAGCGCGGCGGCGCCCTGGCCCCGGTGATGTGCGTCGACAAGACCATCGAGGAACTGGGCAGCTTTGCCGACCTGGTGGCCGAGTCGGCCTACACCGGCAAGGACTGGGACATCGTGTTTGTCACCACCATGTCCGGCCGCAACGGCAAGCCGCCGGCCTCGACCGAAGCGGAAGCGCCGCTGAACATGATGGTGACCTACATTCACACCGGCCAGATCGGCCAATTCCTGGCGTTCGGAAAGGATGGCGAACTCAAGCGGATGGCCCAGTAATTTGAATATTCGCAGACAACAGCCAATACCCACCAACCAGTACAACTGGTGTCCCACAACTGGTGTCCACAACTGGTGTCAGGTCTGACATTCAGACACGAGCTGAACGATCACCACGGACAACTGGTGTCGGACAACAGTACAACTGGTGTCAGGTCTGACATTCGGACACGAACTGAACGATCACCACTGCCCAGGCCGTGTCTGAATGTCAGACCTGACCCCAAGCCGCTCTGCCCAGGCCGTGTCTGAATGTCAGACCTGACACCAAGCCGGACACCAAGCCGCAGACACTAAGCCGCACCAGCCAGGTGTTGCGCTCATGCCTCATGACAATAGATTAAACAATGGCGGGTGCGTACCCGTCCGGCATGGGGAAACCGCGCCGGCGGCAGTCGCTTTCGCCCTGCCCGCCCCTCCACGCACACAGCAAATAAATTGCAATGTGTTGACATGGATCAACGAGTTCGCGAGACTGCATGCATCACCGCAGTCGATTGCGATGGCACATCAGACATCGTGTCGGGATTTCTCGCCGGACTACGTTGAACTCATCGGGGGTCCCCATGCTGAAGAATTATTCGATCCGCATCATTTTTACGGCGTTTTTCCTTGTCAGCGTAGCGCTGTCGGTGTGCTCCCTGATGGCCTTCGCGCGCGTCTCGACCGAGCAGGACAAAACCATGCACGCCAGCGAAAACCGCTACCAGTCCTTCCTGCTGGCAGATGAACTGCGCCAGAGCTCGGACGACCTGACCCGCCTGGCGCGCACCTTCGTCGTCTCGGGCGATGCCGCCTACGAACGCCAGTACATGGACATTCTCGACATCCGCAACGGCGCCAAGCCCCGTCCGCAACATTACGAACGCATCTATTGGGATTTCGTCGCCGCCGGGGTCAGCAAACCGACGCCGGACGGGCAGGCCGTCGCGCTCGCGGACCTGATGCGCAAGGCCGGCTTTACCGATGCCGAATTCGCCAAGCTCAAGCAAGCCCAGGACAACTCCGATGCCCTGGTCAAGACCGAAGTGATCGCCATGAATGCCGTCAAGGGCTTGTTCGATGACGGCACCGGCAAGTTCACGCAAAAGCGCGAACCCGACATGGATCTGGCGCGCAAGATCATGCACGACGCCGATTACCACAAGAACAAGGCAACGATCATGCAGCCGGTCAACGAGTTCCTGGCCATGCTCGACCAACGCACCAGTGAAGAGGTGCGCGTGGCGGCGTCACGGGCCGATACCGCGTTCTGGGTGGCCATCGGCACGCTTGGCGTGTCCCTGGCGATGTCGCTGGCAACGGTGCTGATGATCTACCGGCACATCAAGGCCGGCTTCGGCCAGGCGATCGATACCGCCAGCAAGATCGCCTCGGGCGACTTGAACGGCGACGCCGTCGAAGAGCGCAGCGATGAAGTCGGCCAACTGCTGCAAAGCATGAACACCATCAGCACCAACCTGCGCCAGACCGTCCACAAGATCCGCGAAAGTTCGGACGAGATCTCGGCGGCCACCCATGACATTGCCGTCGGAAACGCCGACCTGTCGGCGCGCACCGAATCGCAGGCCAGTTCGCTGGAGGAAACCGCCTCCTCCATGGAAGAGCTGACCAGCACCGTCAGGCAAAATGCCGACAACGCGCGCCAGGCCAACCTGCTGGCCGCCGCCGCCTCCGAGGTCGCCATCAAGGGCGGCGCGGTGGTCGCGCAGGTGGTCGATACGATGGGGTCCATCAACGAATCGGCGCGCAAGATCGTCGACATCATCAGCGTGATCGACAGCATTGCGTTCCAGACCAATATCCTGGCGCTGAACGCGGCGGTGGAAGCGGCGCGCGCCGGCGAGCAGGGGCGCGGCTTTGCGGTCGTGGCCTCGGAAGTGCGCAACCTGGCGCAACGCTCGGCCGGGGCGGCAAAAGAGATCAAGGCCCTGATCAACGATTCGGTCGGCAAGGTCGACCTGGGCAGCAAGCTGGTCGATCACGCCGGCGCGACCATGAACGACGTGGTGGCCAGCATCGGCCGCGTGTCCGCCATCGTGGGCGAGATCGCCACGGCCAGCCTGGAACAGTCGTCGGGCATCGAGCAAGTGAACCAGGCCATTGTCCAGATGGACGCGCTGGTGCAAAGCAATTCCTCGCTGGTCGAGGAAGCCGCCGCCGCCGCCGAATCGCTGGAAGAGCAAGCCGGCAACCTGGTCGAGACCGTCAAGGTATTCAAGGTCGATGCACCCGGCCAGGGCCGCACGGTGGCGCCGAAAGCGGTCGTTGCGGCCCGCAAGACGGCGTCACCACGACTGCTGGGCGCTGCCTGAGCCGTCATCAAAGACGCCTTGCCGGATCAGGGCGCCATCGCAGCCGCATCGCCCCAGCGCCGGCCTGACAGCGCGCTCGATGGTCGCGCGGGGCGACCTGCGCGCTCACGCGCCATGGCGCGGCGCGGCCAGCCGGACACGCATGAGACAATCGGTGTCAGACAATCGGTGTCAGGTCTGACATTCGGACACGAGCTGAACGATATCCATTGCCGAGGCCGTGTCCGAATGTCAGACCTGACACCGATGCGACACCGATGCGACACCGATGCGACACCGATGCGCACCGATGCGACACCGATGCGATGGGGGATGCAGGCGGCCAGCACTGCACGCACGCTATCGTCCTCGATCAGGTGGACCAGCGCCCGTTCCAGCGAAACGCGCGGATCGCCGGCGCGGTGGGCAGCGTCCATGCTTCTTGAAGCGCATCCTGCAATACGGCGTCATACCGTCCGCAGGGCTTATTCATCGATCAATTCCGTCATGCTCCAATGTAATAGCTTCTCGAGCAGCGGCTGGTATAACTCGCTTCCCCTGAGCTGAGTGCGCCAGCGCTCCGGAATGCCCTGGCCCCCGAAGCGCAGGCCAGCAATGCCGCCGGCGATGCAGGCCGTGGTATCGGTGTCGTTGCCCAGCGCGATGGCTGCGCGCACGACGCCTCCGTACGTTGACGCGTCCTGCACCATGCGCGCCGAACGCAGTGAATCGACCACATAACCGGAGCCGTTGCCTTCGGGCGCGTCGTCCGGCCGCAGCCACCATTCGAGTTCTTCCAGCGCGTCCGGCATGCTGGCGTAGATGGCGCGCAGGCTCGCCACCGCTTCGCCCCACGCATCGTTTGAGGCCGCCAGCACCCGCCGCGCCCACAGGCAGTACAGCGCGCAGCACACTTGCGAGCGCAGATGGCCGTGGGTGGGCAGGGATTGCTGGTGGGCGTCATGCACCAGGCTTTGGTCCGAGCCGCGGTGCCACAGCGCCAGCGGCAAGGCGCGCATCAGCGAACCGTTGCCGTTGTCGTACTGGCCGCTCGGCCCGGCCTGTGCCGCAGGCGTGCCCGCACGGATAGCCCGGATGGCGGCGCCACAGGTCAGGCCGACATCGAACACCACGCCATCGACCGCCATGTAGCCGTGCTCGTACCACGCCAGCAGGCGCGCGCCAAGATCGTCCAGGTCGAGCCGGCCGCAATCGAGCAGCGAGGCCAGCAGACAGAGGGCATGGGCGCCATCGTCCGACCAGGTTCCCGGCAGGACGCTGTGGTGCGCGCGCGCAAAATCCGGCGGCGGGGTGAACTCGATCAGGCTGGCGGGCGGGATGTCACGCGCATGGCGAAACTCGTAAGGGACGCCAAGGGCGTCGCCCACCAGCAAACCGAGCAGGCCACCGGCCAGGCGGTCGGAGTCAGTCAGCGGGGACGCGGTCTCGGGCGATTGGGCGTCTGGCAAGGTCATGGTTTTTCGCGTGGTGTCGTGATATCAGGCCCGCATTCTCCGCAAAGCAATGGCGAACAGCAAGGACATTCGCGTGGCCAGGAGGCGGGGCTGACGCGTCAGGCTGGCGACCTGCATCATGTCGGCCGGACCCGGAAGTCCTGGCGTCCGAAAAGAGGGGGAACTGTGGCGCTTTGTGCAGTGCTGCACGCTTGCACGGCCGGCACTTATCTCACAATCGGCTCGCCCACCTGCATCAGGCGCTTGACGAAGACTTTCTGGCCGAGGGCCTTGTTGTTAGCGACGGCTTGGTTCACGTCGCGCTGGTACTCGTCGCGCACGGCGAACTGCTCGCGCAAGCTGCACGATTGCAGCATGAAAAGCTCGCCGATGTAGGTCGCTTCGCCGGCTTTCGCCTCGAAGATGAAGGTCGGCGTCTTGATACTCCTGACCATCGGATTGGCAATGACCGGAGAAAAATAGTACTTTCCAGGCGCAAGCGAAAACGCACTGACCAGTCCGTGATGATCGGGAAATTCGCTGCTGTGCGTATACGCGTCGACGCCAATGGAAACGGCCGGGTCGACGGTCTTGCCGCTACCGGCATGATGCGCAATCAGGAACGTGGAGGTGGAAATGCACGATGCCGGCGCGCCTGCCGACATGAGCACCAGCGCCCGCTCTTTCGACTCCATCATTTCCGGCGAGATGGTGCTGGAGGCATAGCGGTTCGAGACCGTGCCGCATGCCTGTAGCAGGCACACGGACAGCAGCAACGCCGCGCTTTTGAAAAAGCTCACATTTCCCCCTCAATATTCATAAGAGGAAATATTATATAGCGCCTGGCAAGCCTTACCGCCATTCATTTCCCCCTCGCGCAGGCGGTTGCTTCAAGGCGCTGGCCGACGTGTACGTTCATCTGACGCGTTTTCCTGCCCCGCGCATGGTCGTGCGCCCGGCATGCGCGCTGTCCGAGAGCAAGCATCACTGGCTGTCGGCCGGTCCCTTGCTCTCGCTGCCCTTGTCGGCGACCGTGCTGCCGTCGTCGGCCCAACTGTCGAAGGCAGCCATGATGGTGCTGCGGGTCTTCTCGCTCAGTTCGGGCAAGGTGCCGCCGAGCGCCTTGGCGGCGTCGTCGAAGCCCTGCTCCACGGCGGCGCGGATCGACGCCAGCTTGGACGGATCGTCGCCAATCGCCGCTTTGGCGAAGTCGAGGATGCGTCCCGACACCTTGGCGACGCTGAACTCGCCCTCGTCGCCGGTGGCCGCCTTGGCCTCCGCGATCGTGGCCGGATCGGCAGTAAGTTTTTGCTCGCCGCTGACCACCTTGGCCAGGTTCAGCCCTTGCTGTTCGACCGCCGGCAGGATCAGGTTGATGACTTCCTGTGCCTGGCGGTCCGATTCGGCCAGCAGGGCGTCGAGGTCGGGCGGGGCCTGGACCGTCGCCGCCGCGCGCGGAGCACCGTAGGTCAGGGGCGGCTCGGACGGCCCGCTCAGGGTGACTTTTTCGGCTTTGACAGCCTGGTCCGCCTGGGCGCCCTCGCCGGAACGACGTCCGACCTCGCGCAGGACGATCGGCGCGGCGCCCGACGGCGCTGTGGTGTTGGGAATGGTGATGCTCATGACCTCTCCTTGTTGGCGCGGTGCGCGCCGTGAATGTGCGATCTGGACGGGAATGGATGGCGATTGCCCGTGCTCGTCATTCATTAACGGCAGGAGTGGGAAAAAGTTGAATGAATTGAATATGGCCGGCATGAACAAGCCCCCGGCCATTGGAAAATACGTTTGTCCTGATAATCAGTCCTGCTAATACGCGCCGCCTGCTCAACGTCGGCCAGCTTATGCCAGGTTCAGCGTCCAGGTGGTCACGCCTTCATCGGCATCGGTGGACATGGGCACGTCCTGATTCCAGCTGGCGATATAGGTCCATTCCGTATCTTCCAGCCAGGCCAGCGTATCGAAACTGGTGGCGCGCAGGCGAATGATCTTGACGTACAGATCGATCCTATCCTTGATCCACATATCGTCGCCGTTAATGCGCAATTGAATTTGCAGGTGGCCGTTCAGGCCTTGCGAAAATTCGAATCCATAGCCCGGATAAGGCATCGGAATCATGCCGATTCCGGGTGGCAGTTCCGGCGTCAGGTCGTTCCTGCGCGGCAGTTTGGCCGGTCCGCTGTACACATAGCTGCGGTCGTCGCCACGTTCGTGGTCATCCAATTCCGCATAATCCAGGTTCAACACCCGGATGGCGGTCCCGTTTCGTAAAATGCTGGCTTGCACCAGGTTATCGGTGCCGGCATTGGCAACATCTTTGGTCGCTGCGACCAGCCCGATGGATCCGATCCACATAATAGCCTCCTGAGAATGAATGGCGATGAGCATGGCGTTGAAGGCCACGCCGCGATACATGCGCTGCCGCATTCCATAAAACATCAGGAAGCGAGGTACAGCGCCACCCCATTATTCTGCCGAAGTCAAGCGGTCTGTTTGCGCTACACTAAGCGCGAACCTGCCGTATCGGGAGGCCGGAAGCGAAACTATTTCCACCTTGCCCGTCGCATCAACCATGATGGTCACGCCCATCGCGCCGCTGACCTTGCGGCGCGCCAGCAACAGAGGCCGGTGGATGAACGCCTTGCCAGGGGTAAGTCCAGGCGGGGACGGACGCGATACGCGCGACGCGGCAACTCCCTCGAATGCCCTTGTATATTCAAGATGCGTCACCGCCATCCTGAGCCAGCGCGCGTCGGCCACTGTCGCGTCGACGATGGCATGGCTGGTGGTCCAGACGCTGTCGCAAATCACCTGTTCAGTTCGTTCGGCACCACCCGGCCCTTGACGGCATCGATCGGGCATACCATTGGCAAAAACGCATGCTGGCGCGCCGAATAGCCCATCAGCGCGCCGCTGTCGATATCGAAATACCAGCCGTGCAGCACCAGCTTGCCCTCCTCCACCCGGCGCTTGAGCCAGGGATAGGTCAGCAGGTTGTCGAGCGACTGCAGGATGCTCGCTTGCTCGCAAGCCTTGTGCCGCTCTTCCGAACTCTTGTGCGCCAGCTCGCGCATCACGCGCACCCGCACCGGTTCGGCGATGTGCATCCAGCGCTCGACGAAGCCGGTCTCCTGCTGCTCGGGCGCGAGCGGCTGCGGCGTGAGCAAGGCGCGGATCCCGCCGCAGCGCGCATGCCCGAGCACGATCACCCGCGCCACTTCGAGGTTGCAGATGGCAAACTCGATGGCCGAACTGACGCCAGGCGGCGCATCCGGCGTACACGGCGGCACCAGGTTGGCGATATTGCGCACCACGAACATGTCGCCCGGCCCGCTGCCGGTCAGCAGCATCGGATCGACCCGCGAATCGCAGCAGCCGATCAGCAAGGTGCTGGGACGCTGTCCACCGCGCAAGCTTTCATAGACGCCGTGTTCGTCGCTGAAATACTGTTCCTGGAAGCGGCTGAAGCCGCGCACGAATTTTTCGATGTCTTGCATGTACTACTCCGATCTACTGCTCCGATCTACTGCTCCGATCTACTGCTCCGATGTCCTGCTCCGTTCAGCCCGCGTACCCGCGCAAGCCGTCGATATGCATGATGGTCACGTTACGCCCCTGCACGCCGATCAGGCCATGCACGCTCAGGTCCGCCAGGATGCGCGAAAAATGTTCGGGCGTGAGGTTCAGGCGCGAGGCCACCACCGCCTTGCTCACCGGCAGTGTCAACTGCGCGCCCTGCCCGGTCGCCTCATCCTGCAACAGGTAGCCGATCACCCGCTGCGTGCCCGATTGCAAGGCCACCGATTCCAGGTCGCAGATCAGGCCATGCATGCGCCGGCTCAGGCCGGCCAGCATCTTGCGCGCGAAGCCCGGGTCGTGCGCAATGCCATCGAACACCGCTTCCTTGCTCACATGCAGCAGCAGCGAGTCGGCCAGCGCCGTGGCCGAGACGATGTA
The DNA here is from genome assembly GCF_011682185.1 of Massilia genomosp. 1. Taxonomy (NCBI): domain Bacteria; kingdom Pseudomonadati; phylum Pseudomonadota; class Betaproteobacteria; order Burkholderiales; family Oxalobacteraceae; genus Massilia; species Massilia genomosp. 1. The sequence goes on along the minus strand of NZ_WHJF01000080.1, from coordinate 9,568 downwards.
GGGCTTTTCCATGAACATCAGCGCCTCGCCGAAACTGTGGCCGGGGCCGATCAGTTCGATGATCTTTTCAGCCCCGTTGGCCACCCCGGCCGCCAGCTTCACCTGGCCGAAAATGAGCAGGTGAAAGCCGCGGCAAGCATCGCCGCGCTGGAAGATGATCTCGCCGCGTCCCGCATGGCGCTCGCTGGTGCCGGCCGCGATGGCTTCGAGCTCCTCGGGAGACATGGCGTCGAACAGCGGCAGCCGCGCCAGGAAGGTCTGGGGCGCGAATCGGGTCTTTTCCATGACCGCTCCCATCATCAGCAAGGCATGTCGGCGTTGCGCCGCGCGTAGCACCACCACGTCACCGCAATGCACGAGACATAAAACCCGACGAAGCACCACAGCGCCGCGTCCGGGCCGCCGGTCATGGCGATCGAGGTGCCGTAGCACTTGGGAATGAAGAACGCGCCATACGCGGCCACCGCCGAGGTAAAGCCGAGCACCGCCGCGCCTTCCTTGTTGGCGTCGACGATTGCCTGTTCCTTGGCGGCATGGCCCTTGCCCTCGGCCGCGCGCTGGCGTTCGGTCAGAAAGATCACCGGAATCATGCGGAAGGTCGAGGCATTGCCCACGCCCGTGCCGGCGAACAGCAGCATGAACATCCAGAAGAAGCCGGTAAAGTTGCCGGCCACGTCGCCATGCGGCAGGAACTGGATCACGCCGACCGCGGCCGCGATCATCAGCACGAACGTCCACAGGGTCACGCGCGCGCCGCCGAGCTTGTCGGCCACGATGCCGCCCACCACCCGCGCCAGCGCCCCGACCAGGGGGCCGAGGAAGGCATAGTCGAGCGGATTAACGTCCGGGAACTGGGTCTTGATCAACAGCGGAAAGCCGGCCGAATAACCGATAAACGAACCGAAGGTGCCCGTGTACAGCCAGCACATCAGCCAGTTATGCTTGCGCTTGAAAATGATGGCCTGCTCCGAGAAAGACGCCTTGGCCGAGGCCAGGTCGTTCATCCCGAACCACGCTGCGATCGCGGTCAGCGCAATGAAGGGCACCCAGATGAAGCCGGCGTTCTGCAGCCACATGGCCTTGCTCGCGCCACCCTTGACCCACTGCTGCGCCTCGCCGCCGAGTCCGCCGAACACGGCGGCGGTGATCACCAGCGGCACCACGAACTGCACCGCCGACACGCCCAGGTTGCCCAGGCCGGCATTCATGCCGAGCGCGTAACCTTTTTGCGCCTTCGGATAGAAGAAGCTGATGTTGGCCATCGACGAAGCGAAGTTGCCGCCGCCAAAGCCGCACAGCAAGGCCAGGATCAGCATGATCGGATAGCTGGTGTTGACGTCCTGCACCGCGAAACCGATGCCGATGGCAGGAACCAGCAGCGAGGCGGTCGAGATCGTGGTCCACTTGCGCCCGCCGAAAATCGGCACCATGAAGGAATAGAAGATGCGCAAGGTCGCGCCGGACAAGCCCGGCAGCGCGGTCAGCCAGAACAACTGGTTGGTGCTGTACTTGAAGCCGATATTGGGCAGGTTGACCACCACCACGCTCCATACCATCCACACCGCGAACGCGAACATCAGCGCCGGGATCGAAATCCACAGGTTGCGGTTGGCGGTCGCCTTGCCGCTGTTTTGCCAGAAGGCCGGCAGTTCCGGCTCCCACGTGGCGATCACATATTTACTCATTTTGATTTCTCCTTTGAATTAGGCTGCCACGGCCGGACGGGCCGGCGCGACCGGGCGCGCACTGTCTTTGAAACTGAAATGCATCCACACCAGCGACACGCACACCGCGCCGTAGAGCAGCATGAAAGCGGAGGAACGCACCCCGGTCAGGTCGACCAGGGCGCCGAACAGGATCGGCAGCACGAAGCCGCCCAGGCCGCCGGCAAGGCCCACCACGCCCGAGACGGCGCCGATGTTGTCGGAAAAATCGTCGCCGATGAACTTGAAGACCGAGGCTTTGCCCACCGCCATGGCCACGCCGACGACGAACAGCAGCACGGTAAACATCACGGGCGTGACGCCAATGTGCAAGGTGGTGCTGCCGGTCACGGTCTTGACGATCATGCTCGTTTGCGGGTACGACAGCAGGAAGAAGCAGATCCAGCACACCCACATGACCCACCAGGTCACCTTGTAGGCGCCGTATTTGTCCGAAATCCAGCCGCCCAGCGCGCGCAGCACGCCGCCCGGCAGCGAAAAGCAGGCCGCCAGCAACGCGGCCAGGCGCATGTCGAAGCCGTATTCGGTGACGTAATACTTGGTCATCCACAAGGCCAGGCCCACATAGCCGCCGAACACGACCGAGTAGTACTGGCAGTAGCGCCATACGCGCGGATCCTTGAGCACCTTCATTTGCTGGGCGAAGGACACGCCGGCCGGCATCTTGTGGCTCGGGTCGCTGAACGAACACAGCCAGAATGCGAGGGCGGTGACCAGCATCGCCACCGCGTACACCTTGGGCAGCATCTGCCAGCCGAAGGCGGCGATGATGGCCGGAACCACGAACTTGGTCAGCGCCGAGCCCGAATTGCCGGCGCCAAAGATGCCCATCGCCAGCCCGCGCCGCTCCTTGCCGAACCAGCGCGCCACGTAGGGCGTGCCGACCGAAAACGAGCCGCCGGCCAGGCCGGCAAACAGGCCCAGCACCAGAAAATGCCAGTAGGCGGTGGCGTACGAAATGAGCCAGATCGGCAGCACGGTCGAGAGCATGAGGATGAAAAACACGATGCGTCCGCCAAAGCGGTCGGTCCAGATGCCGAGCGGCACACGCACCAGCGAGCCGCTCAGCACTGGCGTGGCCGCCAGCAGGCCGAATTCGGTCTCGTTCAGGCCCAGTTGCGCCTTGATGGGGATGCCCAGCACCGCGAACATCATCCAGATGGCGAAGCAGATGGTGAAGGCGAAGGTACTACTCGCCAACACTGCTATTTGTTGTTGATTCTTGCTAGACACGTTCTTCTCCCGGACCGATGACCTGATACAGGAAGCTTACGTGCTGCCGTAGAGCACGACTATTAGCCTGAGGGCGAGTTATGAAAGGCAATCTGGCTAGATGACTAGCCCAAAAGAACTAGGCAGCCTGTTCGCGGCAAGTCGTGTTGATTAGAATCAACGATGTGTTTGCCGGTTTTGAGGTATAACAGCAGACCAAGATTACTGGAGGCCGTCCCATGCACGACTTTGCAACACCCGACTCACGCGAGCCAGTCGCCGGACAGGCGCATGCCAGCACGTCGGCTAACGCCCTTGCCGATGCGCTGCAACACGACAGCGACGGGGCCGATGTCTTCACGCTGATCGAGCGGCACTGCCCCCATCTGTTTGCCCCAGGCCCGCTGCAACTGGCGGCGCCGCAAGCGGCGCGCATGGCGCAACTGGTCGAGGCGATTGAAGAGGTGATCGCTTTGCCGGCCTACCAGGCTGCGGTGCTGGCCGGCGCGGCGCCGGTGGCGCGCCACGATCCGGGCGCGCGCGGCGTGTTTTGCGGCTACGACTTCGAGGTGGGGCCGGACACGGTCGGCCTGATCGACATCAACACCAACGCCGGCGGCGCACTGCTCAACGCCTCCCTGGCGCGCGCCAGCGGCGGCAGCGACGGCGCCGCGCGCGCGCTGGCGCTGGAAGAAGCCATCGTCGACATGTTCCGCAGCGAATGGCATCTGGGCGGGCGCAGCACGCCGCTGCGCACCATCGTCATTGTCGACGACGACCCGGAAAACCAGTACCTGTATCCCGAATTCCTGCTGTTTCGCCAGTTGTTTGCGCGCCACGACATCGAGGCGCTGATCGTCGACCCATCGATGCTGCGCTGGGAAGCGGGCAGCCTGTGGCGCGGCGACCTGATTGTCGACCTGGTCTACAACCGCCTGACCGACTACATGCTCGACGCCCCCGCCCACGCGGCCCTGCACGAAGCCTACCTGGCGCGCGCGGTGGTGCTCACGCCGCATCCGCGCGCGCACGCGCTGTACGCCGACAAGCGCAACCTGGCGCTGCTGTCGGACGATGCCGCCCTGGCCGCACTGGGCGTGAGCGACGCCACCCGCGCCGTGCTGCGCGGCGCCATCGCCAGCGCCACCCGGCACGGCGCGGGTGGCGCCGCCGACGCCCAGCGCGGCCAGGCCGGCTTCGACATCCGCAGTTACACCTACGGCGGTGCGCTGCAATGGACCGCGGCGCGCGTCTGGCAAGACCAGGCCGGCGCCACGCACGGTGCCGGCCGCGCGTACGCCATGGTGCAGCAGGGCCAGGCGCCTACTTCCACACGATAATCGCCTTGTCGGCCCGTCCGCCCGGCCTGGCGCTGTGCGCGATCAGGTCGGCCAGCGTCACCCCATCGAGCACTTTCAGGTATGCCGCCGTCGCCGCCCCCAGCACGCCCTTGAGCGCGCAGGCCGGCGCCAGCGTACAGGCGTTACTGCCCGGGTCGAAGCACTCGGCCATGTAAAAATCGGTCTCGCTGTGGCGCACCACGGCGCCAATATTGATCGCTTCCGGCTCGAGCTTGAGCCGCAGCCCGCCGTTACGCCCCCTCACCGTCTCCACCATGCCCGACAAGCCAAGCTGGTAGACCACCTTCATCAGGTGGTTCTTCGAAATCCCGTGCACGTCGGCGATGTCCTGGATGGTGGCCAGGCGATCGCGGTGCATGCCCAGGTAGATCAGGGTGCGCAAGGTGTAATCGGTATAGGCGGTCAGTCGCATGGCGTTGGCGGATGGTTCGATGACGGGTCATATGAGGCATTCAGTATACATGTATTGATCCAGATGGCCTCACCCTGCGCAAAAGAAGTATTTTACTTGCTTGTTTAAATAGATGTATTTAAAATCCTTCTTTAACGAAGCGGACTGTACCGCTTCGTTCCAATAACAAGGAAACCACGCCATGCACGCCTCACGCAAACTATGGACCTGGCTCGCAGTCATCTGTGTCCTGTCCTTCGCCGTTCTCGGCTGGGTCGGGACCGAGATCTACCTGAGCGCTCCCCCGATTCCCCAACAAGTCAGCAGCCGCCAGGGCGAGGTGCTGTTCTCCGAAGGCCAGGTCCAGCGCGGCCAGCAAGCCTGGCTCTCGGCCGGCGGCCAGCAACTCGGCTCGGTCTGGGGCCACGGCAGCTACCTCGCGCCCGACTGGTCGGCCGACTGGCTGCACCGCGAAGCGCTCGCCCTGCGCGACATCTACGCCACCAAGCAATTCGGCAAGCCGTTCGCGCAGCTCGACTTCGAACAGCAGGCCGCCTTGAGCGAACGCCTCAAGCGCGAGATGCGCGCCAACACCTGGGACGCGCGCACCGGCATCATCACCGTCTCGCCGGAACGCGCCCAAGCGGTGCGTGAAGTCGCCGCCCACTACAGCGCCCTGTTCGGCGCCGATCCCAAACTCGACGCCCTGCGCGAGCAGTACGCCATGAGCGCGGGCAGCCTGGTCGACGCCGACGACCTGCGCGCCCTGCCGGCCTTCATCTTCTGGTCCTCCTGGGCGGCCGCGGCCGACCGTCCGGGCGAAACGGCCATCAGCTACACCAGCAACTGGCCGCACGAACCGCTGGTCGGCAACGGCCCCACCGCCGGCGCCGGCATGTGGTCGATCGCCAGCGTGATCCTGATGATCGCCGCCATCGCCGGCATGATCTTCTACCACGGCCGCGCCGACGAAGGCGACGACCCCGCGCCGCCAAAAGCCGACCCGCTGTTCGACATGAAACCGACCGCCTCGATGCGCGCCACCCGCAAGTACTTCTGGGTCGTCATCGCCCTGGTGCTGGTACAGGTCGGCATGGGCGTCGTCACCGCCCACTACGCGGTCGAAGGCCAGAGCTTCTTCGGCTTCCCGCTCGGCCAGATCTTGCCGTTCACCGTCAGCCGCACCATCCACACCCAGTTCGCCGTGCTGTGGATCGCCACCGCCTGGCTGGCCACCGGCCTGTATATCGCGCCGGCGATTTCCGGCCACGAACCGAAATACCAGGCGCTCGGCGTCAATGTCCTGTTCTACGCGCTGCTGTTCATCGTGGCCGGCTCCACCGTCACCGGCTGGCTCGGCACCCTGCAACACCTGGGTAACGACTTCAGCTTCTGGATCGGCAACCAGGGCCTGGAATTCACCAGCATGGGGCGCGTATGGCAAATACTGCTGTTCGTCGGCCTGCTGTTCTGGGTCCTGCTGCTCGGACGCGGCCTGATTCCTGCCCTGCGCACCCCATCGGAAAGCCGCGGCCTGATCGCGATGGTGTTCCTGGCGGCCCTGTGCATCGGCGGCTTCTACGCCACCTCGCTGACCTGGGGTCCGCACACCCACTACGCAATGGTCGAATACTGGCGCTGGTGGCTGGTCCACCTGTGGGTCGAAGGCTTCTTCGAAGTATTCGCCACCGCCGTCATCGCGCTGCTGTTCACGCGCCTTGGCCTGATCGCCGCATCCACCGCCAACAGCGCCATCATCCTGGAAACCATCGTGTTCCTGTTCGGCGGCATCCTCGGCACCCTGCACCACCTGTACTTCACCGGCACGCCGACCTTTGTGATCGCCATCGGCGCCATGTTCTCCGCGCTGGAAGTGGTACCGCTGGCGATGATCGGGGTTGAAGCATGGCGCAACTACCAGCGCTCGACAGCGGCGCCGTGGGTGCAAGCCTACAAATGGCCGATCCTGTGCTTCATCGCCGTCGGATTCTGGAACGTGGTCGGCGCCGGGCTGCTCGGCTTCTCGATCAACACCCCGATCGCGCTGTACTACATGCAGGGCATGAACATGACAGCGGCGCACGGCCACGCAGCGCTGTTCGGCGTGTACGGCATGCTCGGCATCGGCCTGATGCTGTTCTGCCTGCGCGGCCTGACCGAGCGCGCCGCCTGGTCCGACAAGCTGCTCGCACCGATGTTCTGGTGCCTGAACATCGGCCTGGCGATGATGGTCTTCATCTCGCTGGTGCCGGCCGGGATCTACCAGGCCTGGGCCAGCGTCACGCAAGGCACCTGGTTTGCCCGTTCGCCCGAGGTGGTCCACTCGCCGCTGATGGAAACGCTGGTCTGGCTGCGCGTACCGGGTGACGTGGTGTTTGCGGTCGGCTGCGTGTTCCTCGCGCTGTTCGCCTTCAAGCTCGCCGCCGGGGCACGCGGCAGCAATGTCGTCATCGGCTCGGTCGCACCAAGCAGGCGCTAAGGCGGTTTCCCCCGGCGGGTACTTCCTGCCGGGGTTCGCATCGATTACACTAACAGGAGTAGCAACATGACAAACGCTGTTTTCTCGACCGCTTCCATTGGACTGCACCCCTTCGACGCGCGCGGCGTCGCCAAGCGCTTCCGGCACGCCGCCATTTTCGGCGCGCTGTCCGCCCTGGAGCCGGGAGAGACCATGCGCTTTTATAACGACCACGATCCGCTGCCGCTGCTCGCGCAGATCGAGGCCCATTTCGGTTCGCGCGTGACGATCGCCTACGTGGCGCGCGCGCCGGGCGAAATCATCATCGACTTCGGGATCGCCTGAAGAGAAGGACAAGCATGGGCTACCTCGCCATCAAACACCTGCATATGAGCTGCGCGGCGCTCAGTATCTGCCTGTTCCTGCTGCGCGGCGTGTGGATGCTGCGCGACTCGCCGCAACTGGGGCGGCGCTGGGTGAAAAGCGCGCCGCATATAGTCGACTCGGTGCTGCTGGCCAGTGCGATTACCATGGTGGTGTGGAGCGGCCAGTACCCGTTTGCCCAGCCCTGGCTGGGCGCCAAGGTGGTGGCGCTGGTGCTCTACATCGGGCTGGGCGTGGTTGCGCTCAAGCCGGGCCGTCCCAAGCAGGTGCGCGCCATCGCCTTCGGCGCGGCGCTGCTGACGGTTTCCTATATCGTCGCCGTCGCCGTCACGCGACACGTCTTCATCGTCGGGTAGCGGCCGGCCGGAGCGCGAATCCGACGGCGCTGCCGCCGGATTCGGCAAGCCATCGGATCATTGGATTGCGCGCTCGACATTGCGTGTGACCTAAACGACAAGACAGCAATGCCCTGAGCTTTCACCGGCCTTTCCTGCCATTCTCCCTTCTCATCCCGCTTGCATTTCCAAGGAAATCGAGGTTTTAGAGTGCTTAACAAAATCTCTCGACGCGTGGACCGCAGGCAGGTACGACAGCTTCGCCCCATTGCGGACGGTCAAATTTTCACCAACACTTCCACCAAGCCTTCTTTGGTGCCATGGGCGGCTCTAGAACAAGGCGCACACTGCCTGAGGCATCCGCGATCGTTTGGAGACGCCGATAGAATTCCCCGGAGCGGAATTTGTGGATACGCGCCATATTCGTGAAGTGAATTTCGCACTTTCCTGGCCAGCCGGGGCCGCCGCCGGTGATAGCGTCGTTGAAGGCATCAAGGTTATATCCGAAGTGATCTATCCCCTCGGGCTTGATGGTCCCGGCGTATAGTTCCCACAGTTGCATTTCTGACGTGACTGCGCTGCAATCGATAATGAATTTTTCCATGGTTCAGCGATTCGGTGGCTGCCTTAATCATAGGCGATGTTGCCATTAATTAAACTTCAGTTAGTGGCTGATTGTACGCGTTCACGACGCCCACCGAGTCGGCTCTTTACGCCTAGATTAGAAGCAGATGCGACTGGCACTTGGCATCGATGCGCAAATAACCATCAGCAACGGCAGCGAGGCATCAGGCAATCGTCTTCGGCTGCCGAAACACTTCAGCGGCCCATGAGTCGAACGCCGGGAAATCGGTCACTCCAAGCCTGCTCCACCATTGGCCGAACGCCTTTAACTCACTGATGGAAGCTCCGGTCGCCTCTCGAAATATAATCATGAGTTCGATATTGCTTAGCCCCTGTGCATAAAGCGCGTTGGCGATCTCCGACGGCGGCTTGCCAGCGCGCAGATCTTCCTTGAGACATTCGATCATTGGACCGAGTCGGAGAAGTGTCTCCGGATATTGATTCTGTGTCATGAATCCCTAGCCAACGTTGTAATTCAGCAGCGCAGTCAGCTCCGCGATTATCGCATCAATCGCCCTATTGCCATTTCTGACTCTGCTACCAGTCCATGGGGACAGATCGTTTACGTAAATGGTTGTGTCGCCAGCAGACTCCTGCATAAAGTCTTGAGTTTCAGCCGGATTTAGATGCGATCCGCTGAGTTCAGCGACTTTTTAGACCCAACATTGCAGTATCGCCACCGGTAAATACTCTGCTTGCCGCGTTAATTTCCCAAGACCTTGAACAGAGCATGTTGCGGCCCTGTTTTCGCAGGGTGTCGAGGCAAGAACGGCTGATGCAAAAATGTTCTGAGCCGGCGAGGGTTGGGAAGCGCGTTGGCACCCAAACCAGCAACATGCCTGGCGAAATGACAAGCCCATACATATCTTCACCAGTTCGGCGGCGCGCGTACGGCAGCTAATGTCCCGGAATGGAGCGAACTCTACTTCCATCCTGTCTGCATATATGTCTTTTTTTCGTAACTGTTCAGCCCCTATGAAGGGATATCAGAAACCTGAAAATTTTTCTTAAAAGACGTGCAAAAACGGTAACTGTTTAGCCTGAGCGAGCACGTGCCAGAGTTGTTCGTTTCTTGAAAT
>NZ_WHJF01000007.1:0-115642 GCF_011682185.1 Massilia genomosp. 1 | reverse complement strand
CTTAGGAAACCGAAGACTCCCCCAATAGGAGCATTTGTTCAAGTTCCTTGCGGGGGTCACCCCATCGCCCATCACGCTACGTGATCAAAATGGCGCCGAAACCCATCAGGTTGAGTGACCATACTCAGTTGCGGCCGGCGCAGCTGGTAGCGGATGCCGATCTCGACCAACTCGCGCAGCGAGCGCCGCTGATCCTGTCCCTGCAAGGCCTCGCTCGCCTCGCGCACCAGCTCCAGCGATTCGCGTTCGATCAGGGCGATCGTCACCGCATCCTTGGTCGGAAAATACTGGTACAGCGAACCGATGCTCACGCCGGCGCGGGCGGCGATGGCGTTTGTTGTATATCCATCAAGTCCGTGCTGCTCCAGAATGTGAGCTGCCCCTTCCAGGATGACGCCGACGGTATGGGCGGCCCTGGCCTGGGACGGGGCTTTCCTTGGCGCCAGGCGGCGCACGGTCGCCTTCTTCGATTGCGAGTTGTTCATGGGAGTGCATGCTCATATCATTTCCGGGTCCAGTCAAGCGCAATTTCCGAGACGCCTGACGCAAGCAAGGAAGATGCACCCATGAACCATCCTGAACAAGTTTCCATCCCCACCGCCGACGACCAGGCGCTGTTGCTCCAAACCGTGGCCGCGGTGCAGGCGGCCGGCCACGCCGTCAAGGCGCTGTTCGACCCGGCCGCGCGTCCGCAGACCATGCAGGAGATCGCATCGACCATCGCGGCCAACGATAGCGCGTCGATGGCCATTCTGCGCCAGGCCCTGTCGCAAGCGCATCCCGGCGCCCGCTGGGACGACGACGAGGAAGGACGCGGCCCCTTGCCCGACGGCGAATGGTGGGTATGCGACCCGGTCGAAGGCGCCATCCACCATATCCACGGTTCGCCGCACTGGTGCGTGACGGCGACCTTGGTGCGCGACAATGCGCCGGTCCTGGGCGCGATTTACCTGCCGCTGACCGGCGACATTTACAGCGCGCTGGCGGGCGGCGGCGCCTGGCGCAACGACACGCGCTTGCACGCGTCGTCCAAGACCGATCTGCGCGCCGCCATGGTGGGCACCGGCCAGGCGGCGCCGGGCGAGGGGGCCGGTACGCACCGGCGTATCGGCCAGTCGGTCACGGCGATGCTGGAAGCGGCGCTGGTGGTGCGGGTGTCGGTGCCGTCGAGCATGCAGCTGATCGCCGTCGCCGCCGGCCATCAAGACTTGTTCTGGCAGTTCAGCCAGGTGCGTTCGGGCCTGTTTGCGGGCGCCTTGCTCGTGGCCGAAGCGGGCGGCCGGGTGAGCGGTCTGCGCGGCGAAGCGTGGCATCCGGACAGCGGCGGCATCCTGGCGGGCGCGCCGGCGCTGGGCGCGGCGGCGCTGGCGGTCCTGGCGCGCATCGACGCCGGTGCCGGCCAATGAAGCTGGCTATTTTTGGCGCCAGCGGCGGCGTTGGCCGGCATCTCGTCGAGCAGGCGCTGCAAGCCGGTCATGAGATCAAGGCGCTGCTGCGCAGTGCCAGCGCCCTCTCGATCGCGCATCCGCGCTTGCACATCGTGGTCGGCAGCTTTGCGCAGCCGGACGGGGTGACCGAGGTGGTGCAGGGTGCCGATGCCGTCATCAGCGTGCTCGGTGTGCGCAAGGGCGACACGTCTCCGGTCTGCACCGACGGCATGCGCGGTATCGTGCAGGCGATGAACGCGGCCGGCGCGCGCCGGCTGATCGCGTTGAGCGCCTACGGGGCGTCGGAAACCCGGAACGCCTCGCTGTTCATTCGCTTCGTGCGCCGCATTATCGCCGCCAAAATGCGCGACAAGGACAGCATGGAGGCGCTGATACGCGCCAGTGCGCTCGACTGGACCCTGGTGCGGCCCGCAGTCCTCAGCAACGGCGAGCAGCATGGCCATTGCCGCGCCGGGACCAGTCTCAGGCCGGGTCTTGCGGGACGGCTCGCGCGCGCCGACCTGGCCGCTTTCCTGCTACGCGAAGCAGTGGAAGGAAGCTTCATGGGCGAGGCGGTGGTGGTGGCGCAGTAAACCAGGCGGCCAAGCCCGCCGTCAGGCCGCTTGCAGCAGCGCCAGCGTATGGCGTGCGATCATCAGCTCCTCGTTGGCCGGCACCACCCACACGGCCACCTTGCTGCTTGGGGCGCTGATGCAGGCGACCTCGCGCGGATTGGCGGCGTTGGCGGCCGCATCGAGCGCCACGCCGAGCCAGGCGGCGTCGCGGCACACCGCTGCACGCAAGGCCACGCTGTTTTCGCCGATCCCGCCGGAGAACACCAGCGCATCGAGTCCACCCAGCGACGCCGCCAGCGAACCGAGTTCGCGGCCGATGCGGTACACCAGCAGGTCGATCGCCAGGCGCGCCGTTGGCGCGTCGCTCTGTTCCAGCACGCGCATGTCGGACGAGATGCCGGACACGCCCAGCAGCCCCGATTGCTGATACAGCAGCTTCTGCACGGCGGCCACGTCCCAGCCCAGTTCTTCGATCAGGTACAGCACCACGCCCGGGTCGAGCGTGCCGCAGCGGGTGCCCATCGGCAGCCCGTCGACGGCGGTAAAGCCCATGGTGCTGGCCATGCTGCGTCCGGCCGCCATGGCGCACATGCTGGCGCCGTTGCCCAGGTGCGCAGCGACCACCCTGGCGCCGGCCAGGCGCGCATCGGCCTGGGGCAGGCGGCTGGCGATGTATTCGTACGACAGGCCATGAAAGCCATAGCGCCGGATGCCCAGGCCGGTAATGGCGGCCGGCAGCGCGAACGCTTGCGCCAGCGCCGGCTGGGCGGTGTGAAAGGCGGTGTCGAAGCAGCCGGTTTGCGGCACGCCCGGCGCCATCGCGCGCATGGCGCGCACGGCCGCCAGGTTGTGCGGCAGGTGCAGGGGCGCCAGCGGCACCAGTTTGTCCAGCGCGGCGAGCACCTTGTCGTCGAGCGCTTGCGGACCGCTGTAGTGCATGCCGCCATGGACGATGCGGTGGCCAACGGCGGCAATCCGGTGGCCTTGCAGGCGCTGTTCCACAAAATCGATCAGATGGCGCATGCCGGCCGCATGGTCCAGTGGCGCATCGCTCCATGCCAGTTCGCCGAGCGTGGCGCCCTTGGCGTCCTTCGCGATGAAACGGGTCGGCCCGCTGTACAGATTGTCGATGCTGCCCTTGAGCAGCAAGTCGAGCGTGGGACCGGTAAACAGGGTGAACTTGATGCTCGACGAGCCGGCGTTGATGACGACGATGCAGTCGTTCGGCGCGCCCATCACAGGCCCAGGGTCTTGACGCCGGTCAGGCGGCTTTGGGCGACGAGCACCGCCACCGCGCACGAGGCCAGGCGCGCGGCCAGGGAATCGGCACGGCTGGTCAGCACCAGCGGCACGCGCGCGCCGAGCACGATGCCGGCCGCCGCCGCATTGGCCATGAAGCTGAGGCTCTTGGCCAGCATGTTGCCGGCTTCAAGGTCGGGAGCGACCAAAATATTCGCCCGTCCGGCCACCGGCGAGACCAGGTCCTTGATCGCCGCCGCTTCCGGGTCGATGGCGTTGTCCATGGCCAGCGGGCCGTCGACCAGGGCGCCGGTGATCTGGCCACGGTCGGCCATCTTGCACAGGGCCGCGGCGTCGATGGTGGACGGCATCTTGGCGTTTACGGTTTCCACCGCCGCCAGGATCGCCACCCGCACTTCCGGGAAACGCAGGATGTGCGCCAGGTCGATCGCGTTTTGCACGATGTCGACCTTGTCGGACAAGGTGGGAATGATATTGACGGCGGCATCGGTAATGATCAGCGGCTCGTCGCGGCCCGGCACGTCCATCACGAAGCAGTGGCTCAGGCGGCGCGCGGTGCGCAGGCCGGTATCGGCGGCCACCACGGCGCCCATCAGTTCGTCGGTATGCAGGCTGCCCTTCATCAGGATGGCGGCGCTGCCGTCGCGCACCAGTTCGACGGCGCGCCTGGCCGATGCATGGCTGTGCTCGGTGTCGTGGAGCGGCAGGGCGGAGATGTCCAGGTCGGCTTCGGCGGCGGCGCGTTCGATGCGCGCGCGCGGGCCGACCAGGATCGGCGTGATCAGGCCGAGGCGCACGGCATGCAGCGCCGCTTCGAGGGCGTGCCGGTCGCACGGGTGCGCCAGCGCGACGGTCACGGGGCCGGCCGCGCGCGCCAGGTCGATCAAACGGTCAAAGTACGGATGTGGCACGGATGAGACGGTCATGGTTTCTCCCAGATTGAGCGCGCGATCATAGCAGTAAAACAATGACAGCCTTTTCCGCTTGCATGCGGCCGTGTAAAATCGGCGCATGACGACACTTTGCGGATCTATCGACACCGGTTCAGCGCCTGATGATCCGGATCAGACGCTTTGCTGGCAAGCGCTGGGCATCGCACCGACCACCGATTTTGCCGCGATCGAGCGTGCCTACGCCGCGCAGGCGGACCTGCCCACGTATTCGCGCGACCTGGTCGGCGCCATCAGGCTGCGACGCCTTTACCAGGACGCGCTGGCTGCGGCTGATCGGGCTCGCCCGGGCGGCGAGACGTTCAAGTCCGCCGATCTGTCCAGGCGCATTCTCTCGACCTGGAAGCAGGGTGGCGACCAGGCGCTGCTGGCCGCCTGGCCGGCCATTCTTGACACGCTCGACAAGCTGCACAGGGACGACTGGATGTACGCGTCGAAGGCGCTGGCCCACGTCGTTCTGGGGAACCGGGCCTTGCCGCTTCGTTTCGTAGACGCGCTGCGGCGGCATTTTGTCTGGGCCGGCATCCAAGGACGCTGGCTCTGCCTGTCAATCGAAGATACCGAGGAATTGCGGCAGCGCATGATCCAGGTCATACGCGAGGTCAGTGCGCTCGACGCCATGACCGGCCTGGCCATGCGCGATCAGTCGGCAGCCGCCCGGCTCTGAGGCGAAGCCGGCGTGTTTGCCGTCAAAAGACGGAAATGTGCGCCGATTTCGCATGCGATGGCGCAGCGAACTATAATAAACGTCCGATCGCATTGTTCTGCTCCCCGCTGTCAGCCAAAACGGACCTACCAACTCTATGCACTACGTGTCTACCCGCGCCGCCAAGGCCACCGCTTCGCAAGCTCCCCAACAATTCTCCGACATCCTGCTGGGCGGCCTCGCGCCCGACGGCGGCCTGTACCTGCCGGCCGAGTATCCGCAGGTGAGCGGCGCCGAACTCGATGCCTGGCGCAAGCTGTCGTACGCCGACCTGGCGTTCGAGATCCTGAAAAAGTTCGCGACCGATATCCCGGAAGCGGACCTGAAAAAGCTCACCAAGAAGACCTACACGGCCGATGTGTACCGCAACGTGCGCAAGGGCGAAAAAAGCGCCGACATCACGCCGCTGCGCATCCTCGAACAACAGGGCGACAAAACGCTGATCCTGCAGGCGCTGTCGAACGGCCCGACCCTGGCCTTCAAGGACATGGCGATGCAGTTGCTGGGCAACCTGTTCGAATATACCCTGGCCAAGGACGGCGCGGAGCTCAATATCTTCGGCGCGACCTCGGGCGACACCGGCAGCGCGGCCGAATACGCCATGCGCGGCAAGAAGGGCATCCGCGTGTTCATGCTCTCGCCGCACAAGAAGATGAGCGCCTTCCAGAGCGCGCAGATGTTCAGCCTGCAGGACCCGAACATCTTCAACATCGCCGTCGAAGGCGTGTTCGACGATTGCCAGGACCTGGTCAAGGCGGTTTCCAACGACCTGCCGTTCAAGGCCAGGCAAAAAATCGGCACCGTCAACTCGATCAACTGGGCGCGCGTGGTGGCCCAGGTGGTGTACTACTTCCGCGGCTACCTGGCGGCCACCACCGAGAACACCCAAAAAGTCTCGTTCACGGTCCCGTCGGGGAACTTCGGCAATATCTGCGCCGGCCACATCGCCCGCATGATGGGCCTGCCGATCGACCGCCTGGTGGCCGCCACCAATGAAAACGACGTCCTTGACGAATTTTTCCGCACAGGCGTGTACCGCGTGCGCAAGTCGGCCGAAACGTACCACACCAGCAGCCCGTCGATGGACATTTCCAAGGCGTCCAACTTCGAGCGCTTTATCTACGACCTGGTAGGGCGCGACGCCGAGCGCGTGCGCGCGCTGTTCCACAAGGTCGACACCGAGGGCGGTTTTGACCTGTCGGGCAAGCCGGGCAGCGACGGCGACGAATTCAAGCTGGTGTCGAACTACGGCTTCTCGTCGGGTAAATCGACCCACAAGGACCGCCTCGACACCATTCGCGACGTGGCCGACGACTTCGACATCACCATCGACACCCACACCGCCGACGGCATCAAGGTGGCGCGCCAGTACATGGCGCCGGGCGTGCCGATGATCGTGCTTGAAACCGCGCTGGCGGCCAAGTTCAACGAAACCATCCTCGACGCGCTGGGCGTGGACGCCGAGCGTCCGCCGGGATTCGACGATATCGAATCGCTGCCGCAGAAGTTCGTCGTCTTGCCGGCGGACGTGGCGCAGATGCAGGCTTACATCGCCGCCAACACGGGTCTGTAACAGCATGGCAAACGAATCACCCAAGAGCCGCGCGCCGATGCTGTCGGTGCGCGAGGCGCTCGACTTCCTGCAGGGCGCGGCGCGCCCCGTACACGAAACGCAAATCGTGCAGACCCTGGGCGCCAACGGCCGCGTGCTGGCCGCCTCCCAGGTCTCGACCATCGACGTACCGTCCGCCGACAACACGCAAATGGACGGTTACGCCGTGCGCGCCGCCGATTGCGCCGGCGGCACGGCCACCTTGACGGTCACCCAGCGCATCCCGGCCGGCACGGTGGGCAAACCGCTGGAAGCCGGCACTGCGGCGCGCATCTTCACCGGCGCCATGATCCCGCAAGGGGCGGACGCGGTCGTGATGCAGGAACAGTGCGAAGCCGGGCTTGATAACACGGTGACCATCATGCACGCGCCGCAGGCGGGCGAATGGATTCGCCGCGCCGGCGAGGATATTGAAGCGGGCGGCCTTATCCTGGCCGCCGGCACCCGATTGCGCAGCCAGGAACTTGGGCTGGCCGCCTCGGTCGGCCTGGCCAACCTGCCGGTGTACCGCCGCTTGCGGGTGGCGGTGTTTTTCACCGGCGACGAGCTGACCATGCCGGGCGAAGCGCCGGGCGGGCAACTGGCGCCGGGCGCCATCTACAATTCGAACCGCTTTACCCTGCGCGCGCTGCTGGAGAACCTGGGCTGCGCGATTTCCGACTTCGGCATCGTGCCCGATACCCTGGAAGCGACCCGCGAGACCTTGCGCAACGCCGCGCGCCAGAACGACTTGATCATCACCTCGGGCGGCGTGTCGGTCGGCGAGGAAGACCATATCAAGCCGGCGGTGGAAGCCGAAGGGCGACTGAACATGTGGCAGATCGCCGTCAAGCCGGGCAAACCGCTGGCCTTCGGCGAAGTCGATCGCGATGGCGGATCGGCCTTCTTCCTCGGCTTGCCCGGCAATCCGGTGTCGAGTTTCGTCACGTTTTTGCTGTTCGTGCGGCCGTTCATCCTGCGCTTGCAGGGCGTCGCCGGCAGCGTCGAGCCGCGCGCGTACGCCATGCGCGCCGATTTCGACTGGCCCAAGGCCGACCGCCGCAACGAGTTCCTGCGCGTGCGCATCAACGACGCCGGCGGGCTCGATCTGTTCCCCAACCAGAGTTCGGGCGTGCTCACGTCCACCGTCTGGGGCGACGGCCTGCTCGACAAGCCTGCCGGCCAGGCCATCAAGGTGGGCGACATCGTGCGCTTCATCCCATTTAGCGAGTTACTGCATTAGGCATCGATGAACATTACACTGCGTTTTTTCGCCAGCGTGCGCGAAGCACTTGGCTCGTCCCAGGAAACCGTTACCCTTCCGGCGGGGATCGACACGGTCGGCCAGGTGCGCCGCCACCTGATGGAGCGCGGCGAGAAGTGGGAGCAGGCCCTGTCGGAGCAGCGCGCCCTGCGCATGGCTTGCAACCAGGTCATGTGCGGTCCCGACCAGGTGGTGGAAGAGGGCGCCGAAGTGGCGTTCTTCCCGCCCGTGACGGGCGGCTGAAGCGCCTATTCCTGACGCCCGACCCAGGCGGCCACGCCGTCGATGCTGCGAAAATCCGCCACCGAGCGGCAGGCAATGCGCGGATGGCGCGCCTGCATCATGCGCGCCAGGGCCGACCCCGGCCCCAGTTCCAGCGCCACCGTGACGCCGGCTTCCGCCGCCGCGTCCATGCAGTCGCTCCAGCGGATCGTTTGCACCAGCTGGCGCGATAATTCATCCGCAGCCTGCGTTTTTGTGTGCAGCGCCAGCGCGCTCACGCCGCCGAGCACCGGGCACGCCGGCGTGGCGAAGCGCAGCGCTTGCAGGGCCGCGTCGAAAGCCGGGCGCGCCGGCGCCATCAGCGACGTATGCGACGCCAGCGCGACCGGCAGGCGCTGGAGCTTGGCGCCGTCGGCGGCCGCCGCAGCGCCCAGCGCTGCAAGATCGCTCGCCAGCCCGCCGGCGATGCAGGCATCGTAGCCGTTGACGATCGCGATGTCGTAGCCGTAGTCCGCAAGCAGTGCGGCGGCCTGGTCGATCGGCACGCAGCTGATGGCGACCAGCGCCTGCTCTGGCCCGGCACGGGCCGCATCGTCCATCGCCGTCGCCCGTACCCGGCTTAGCGCAATGGCGTCGAGCGGCGCCAGCGCGCCGGCCACCGACCATGCCGCCACTTCACCGATGCTGTAACCGGCGGCCAGCATTGGCGCGGGCAGGTGCGCGCGCAGCGCTTCCCACAGCGCCAGCGCGGCAGCGACGATCGATGGCTGGGCCACCGCGTTATCGAACAGCGTGGCGCTATCCATGCGAAGGCCGGCCTGGTCGAGCAGGGCGGCGGCGGCCGGGTCGGTGCGGGCCAGGTCGAACATGCCCGCGTGCTGGCCGCCCTGGCCCGAACACATGATGAACAGACCTTGCGTCATCGTTCGTGCTCCACGGTCAGCGCATGCACGAAGCAGCTTGCCGCCAGCAGGTCGGCCGCGCCGCCCGGCGACAGCTTGCGTTCGACAAAAGCGTGGTGGATCGCCAGCGCGTGCGCCTGCCATCCGCTCGACGCGGTGCCGCCGGCATGGCGGAAGGCGCTCGCCTGGATGCGGACAAAGGCCGCGCCCTGCGGCCCGCCCCGATGAACCACATTCGTGTCGCTGACGTGCGTCATCAGCGCGAACAGCGCGTCGATGCGGGCGTGCTCCAGATTGCGCCCCTCCTTCAGCGTACGCCGCAAGGCCCCCAGGCCCGTGCGGAAGACCGACGGCAAGCCGCTGGCCGCTTCGTGGCGCGCGCCTTTGGCGCCGTGCTTTGCGGCGACCGCCAGTCCGTTCGTCCGCTGGTCGATCGCTGTCGTATGGCCGCCCAACTCCTTGCCCCATCCCGCCAGCAGGTGCGCTTGCAGCGCGGCCGCCGTCAGGTCGGCGCCGTGGGCGTACGCCCGTCCGGCGGCGGCGCACAGCAAACCAAGGCTGAAAATGGCGCCGCGATGGGTGTTGACGCCGCCGGTGGCGCGCAGCATGCGCTGCTCGGCGTCGATGCCGAGCCGCTTGAGCGTGGCAAACGGCGCGCCGTCGCTGCCGGCCCGGCAAATATGGCGGAAGTAATGACGCAGCGAGAACAGGCTGCGCATGAAGGTGGCGGCGTTCATGTCGGTGTGGCTGCCGTTATCGACCATCGACACCAGCCCTGGTTTGGGATACAGCGCCAGTTCGGCGTACAGGCTGGCGATGGCCAGCCGTGCCACGTGCCGGGTGAGCCGGCGCGTATCGACAAGAATCGATGTGTCCATCATGCGAGCAGTTCCCGCAGCGACGCCCTCGTCGCCAAACGCACGCTGCCGGCATCCTTGACCAGTACCCGGGCGTCCGCGCCCGCAGCCGCGGCGTCGCGCCATTCCTTCCACGCGACGGCGGCGCCGCCGGGAAAGACGATTTCGCCGTCGAGCGGAAGGTGATGCGCGTGTCCTTGCAGCAGCTGCATGCCGGCGTCGAGTTCGTGCAGGCTGGCAGGCGTGAACAAGAGGTCGAGGTCGGAAGAGTCGGTCAGGTAGGTCAGGCTTGTCACGGCTTGCAGGGCCAGCGAGCCGTAGGCGCGCAGCGTGATGCTGCCGGCATCGGCCAGCAGCGCCGCCAGTGGCGCGGCCCAGCGCGACGGCGCCGCTGAAGCTGCGGCGCGCAGCGTCAGCGCATGTTCAACGCGCGCAACGGACTGCGCATCGACCTGCAAAGCGATGCGCAGCTTGCGGCCCGCCTCCGGCGGCGGCGCCAGGCCGAGGCATACCGCGCCGGCTGGGGCGTCGGGCGTGCGGCGCGTGACGATCAGCGGCCAGTCATGCCGGCGCCATTGTTCCAGCGCCGGCGCATGTGCCGGCGGCGCGCCTTCGAGCGCGGCGGCCCAGCCGGCGTCGCTCAACCACGCCTGGTCATGGCGCGAGTACATTCGACCCTGCGACGATGGCGGCGATGACCGGCTGTGCCAACTTGCGCCCGCCGCGTTCCAGCCCGCGCGCGCTGCGCACGTCGGTGGGGCCGGCGTCACTGAACGCCTTGGCCAGGCTCGCGGCCAGGTCGCCGTCCCAGATCGCCTCGATGCCGCCCATGCGGGCATAGTTTTCCGGCCCCGGCGCAAATACCGGATTCGACGCCGCCAGTTCGGTGAGCCGTTCTTCCGGCACCTTGGTGATGCGCGCCATCGCCGGCAAGCCCATGACGCGGATGGTGGCGTCGGGCAGGGCGTAGCAGGCGTCGGCCATCATGCCGCTGGTGATAAACCCGCCCGACAGCGCCTGGTCGTACACCAGGCCGACGATCTTGTGGCCGGAGCGGCGCGCCAGGTCCACGCATTTGCCCAGGTGCGCCATGAAACTGTTGATGCCCAACATTTCGTCGCGGTGGCGCAGGCGCTGGCCCTGCGTGTCGACCATGATCAGGATCGGCCGGCCCGGATGCTCGCGCACCGTCTCCAGCACGAAGCGCGCCTGCGCCAGCGCGATCTCGACCCCGATCGGGGCGTGCCCGGTGGTGCCGACCACCGCAATGTCGGCGCCGGCGACACGCGCGCCGCCGCTCAGGAAATTGTCGCTCTCCGTGATCGCATGGCCTTCGGGGAACAGCTGTGCGGCCAGTTCATTCCAGTTCATCATGCAGCTCCCCGTGTGTAGCGTGCCGCGAGGGCGGAAAAGGCCTCGGCCTCCATCATCGGCACGGCGGCCGGGTCGGGAATGCCCAGTTCGCGCCAGGCGTCGAGCGGGTCGGCGCAGCCGCCGAAGCGCGTAATGCGCTCGCCGAGCAGCGCCTGTTCGGCTTCGAGCGCGGCCAGGCTCAGTTCCACGCCGGCGGCCGAACTGTGCGCGATGGCGGCGATGGCGGCATCGCGGAAGGCCTGCACCGTGTCGGGCACGATGGCCTGGCAGTCGCCCATCAGGTAGCGGTGCTTGCCGCCGGTGGTGCGCCAGACCAGTGCGCGGTCGCGCGAATCGAATTCTTCGACGCCGGAGGCGGTTTCGATCACTTCGGGGCCGGACATGGCCAGCCGGCCTTCTTCCGACATCACCACCGCGTTGGCGCAGCGCGCCACAATGCCCATGCCGCCGAAGCAGCCGTTCGAGCCGCCCACCAGGGCTACCACCGGAATGCCGGCGGCGCGCGCGTCGAGCAGGGCGCGCATGACTTCGGACACGGCGATCAGGCCGGCGTTGGCCTCATGCAGGCGCACGCCGCCGCTTTCCAACAGCAGCACCACGGCGGCGGCGCTCTCGCGCACCGCGCGGCGCAACAGGCCGGTGAGCTTGGCGCCGTGGACTTCGCCGACGGCACCGCCCATGAAGCCACCTTCCTGCGCGGCGCAAAATACCGGCTGGCCTTTCAACTGCGCGCGGCCCACGGCCACGCCGTCGTCAAAGGCGACCGGGGCGTCGAGCTGCCCCAGGTGCGGGCTGACCACGCGCGCCGAGGGCGGCAGGAATTCTTCAAAGCTGCCTTCGTCGAACAGGCGCGCCAGGCGTTCGCGCGCGGTCAGTTCAATGTAGCTGGTGACTGCGCTACTCATGCTTGTTCTCCCAGCATCGTTTGCACCGCCTGGTCCAGCCGCAGGCTCACCACGGCGGGCGTGGCGCCCATGTCGTTGATGTCGATGCGCGCGTCCATCAGTTGCCAGCGCTCGTGAAAGTCGCGCATCACCGCTTCCCAGGTGGCGCCAAAGCCGGCGGCGGCGGTCTTGATGGCGATGGTGCAGGCGCCGTTCAGCGGCGCCGATTCGATCAGCACTTCCAGGTTGCCCGAGCCGACCACGCCAACCACCTGCGCTTGCGCCGGCAGCACGCGGCTGCCATGTTCGAAGCGATATTCGAGCGTTTCCATTTGATTCTCCAGTCTTTACCAGTTGCGGAAGCGCTTCGGCGGGTTGTACAAACCGCCCGAGGCGCGCACCAGGTCTTTCATGTTCCTGGCGGCGAGCAGGTCGCGCGTGGCGAGCCGCTTGTCGACGCCGATATCTTCCGCGCGGGCGATAATGCCCCGGTCGCGCAGGTTTTCCACCATGCGCCGGTCGCGCCCCATGCCCACCGGCGTGTAGCCGGCCACGCCGCGAATGGCTTGCTCGCGTTCCTCGTCGCTGCGGCACAGCAGCAGGTTGGCGATGCCTTCCTCGGTCAGGATGTGGGTCACGTCGTCGCCGTAGATCATCACCGGCGGGATCGCCATGCCGGCTTGCTCGGCCAGGTCCCAGGCATCGAGCTTGTTCACAAACGCCGGCTGCATGTGCTCGCGGAAGGTCTCGACGATCTGCACCACCAGCTTCTGGCCGCGCGGGATGGTGTTGCGGCCCTCGCGCGCCTGCTGGCCGGCTTTCAGCCACGCCGGGCTGGCATGGCGCCGTCCGCGCGCGTCCGCGCCCATGTTCGGCGCGCCGCCGAAGCCGGCGATGCGCCCTTGCGTCGCGGTCGAGGAGTTACCCTGCAAGTCGATCTGCAGGGTCGAGCCGATGAACATGTCGCAGGCATAGTGGCCGGCGGCCTGGCACAGGGCGCGGTTGCTGCGCATGCTGCCGTCCGGCCCCGTGAAGAACACGTCGGGGCGCGCGCGAATGTAGTCTTCCATGCCCAGTTCGGAGCCGAACGAATACACCGATTCGACAAAGCCCGATTCGATTGCGGGAATCAGGGCCGGATGGGGATTGAGCGCCCAGTGGCGCGCAATTTTTCCTTTGAGGCCCAATGACTCGCCGTAGGTCGGCAGCAGCAGTTCGATGGCCGCCGTGTCGAAGCCGATGCCGTGGTTCAGGCGCTCGACCTGGTACGGCGCGTAGATGCCCCTGATGGCCATCATCGCCATCAGCACCTGGATCTCGGAGATCTGGGCCGGGTCGCGCGTAAACAGCGGTTCTATATAGTAGGGCCGTGGCGACTGCACCACGAAGTCGACCCAGTCAGCGGGAATGTCCACGCGCGGCAGGGTGTCCATGATGCGGTTCACCTGTACGATCACGATGCCGTTCTTGAAGGCCGTCGCTTCGGCAATCGGCGGCGTGTCTTCGGTATTCGGGCCGGTGTACAGGTTGCCGTGGCGGTCGGCCGCTTCGGCCGCGATCAGGCACACGCGCGGCGTGAGGTCGATGAAGTAACGGCTGAACAGCTCAAGATAGGTATGGATCGCCCCGATCTTGAGCTTGCCGGCGGCGAGCAGCTTGGCCACGCGCGCCGCCTGCGGCCCGGAAAACGAAAAATCGAGGCGGTCGGCCACGCCGCGCTCGAATACGTCGAGGTGCTGCGGCAGGGCCAGCACCGATTGCAGCATATGCAGGCCGTGTACGCGCGCCGGGTCGAGCTGGGCCAGCGCCTGCCCCAAAAAATCGGCCTGCTTCTGGTTGTTCCCCTCCAGGCACACGCGGTCGCCCCGTTCGATCACGGCATACAGCAGTTCCGGCAGCAGCGCCGCCGGCAAGGCTTTGCCGTCGAGGGCACCGCCAAGCGAGGCGCCGGCGCGTGCCAGGCGTTCGGCGCGGTTGGTTTGCAGCGTGTTCCACTTCGCTGGCGATGCACTCATCTATTTCACTCCCATCATCATGTCAGGCAGGCCGGTCGCGATCGAAGGGAAAAGGCACAGCAGCACCACCGCAACGAACATCAAGCCGAGGAAGGGCATCACGCCCCGGATCACATCCTTGAGCGGAATATCGGGCGCGATGTTCTTGATCACGAAGATATTCAAGCCCACCGGCGGGTGGATCAGTCCCATTTCCATCACCACGGTCATCACGATACCAAACCAGATCAGGTCGAAGCCGGCTTCTTTCAGCGGCGGCAGGATGATCGGCGCGGTCATCAGGATGATCGATACCGGCGGCAGGAAGAAGCCGAACACCACCACCATCAGCAAGATCACCGACAGCAGCACCCAGCGCGACAGGTGCATGTCCACCACCCACTGCGCGGCCGACTGGCTGATATGCAGGTAGCTCATGACGTACGAATACAGCAGCGACATCCCGATGATCAACAGCAGCATGGTCGACTCCTTGATGGTCGACGACAGGATCGGCATGAGCTGCTTCGGGCGCCACACATTGTAGACCACCGCGATCAGCACCAGCGCCAGCAGGGCGCCGAGGCCGGCCGTCTCGGACGGGGTGGCGTAGCCGCCGTAGAGCGCCACCATCACGCCGATCAGCAGGACGATAAAGGGTAGCACGCGCGGCAGCATTTCGACTTTTTCGCGCAGGGTGAAATGCTCGGTGTCGAGGTAGGGCGACTTGTCGCCGCCGGCTTCATAGATCGCCTTGGCGATGGCGTACTCCTTGCGCGCGCGGAAAACCGCATAGCCGGCGAACAGGGCGACGAGCAGGAGGCCGGGGCCGATCCCGGCCAGGAACAGGCGCCCGAGCGACTGTTCCGACGCCACCGCGTACAGGATCATGGTGATCGACGGCGGCAGCAAAATGCCCAAGGTGCCGCCGGCGGCGATGATGCCGGCCGCGAAACCGGGCGAGTAGCCGCGCTTGCGCATTTCGGGAATGCCGGCCGAGCCGATGGCCGAGCAGGTCGCCGGCGACGAACCGGCCATCGCCGCGAACAGCGCGCAGGCAAACACGTTGGCGATACCGAGGCCGCCGGGGATCTTGTGCAGCCAGGTGTGAATGGCCGAATACAGGTCCTTGCCGGCCGGTGACTTGCCGATCGCCGCGCCCTTGAGGATGAACAGCGGGATCGACAGCAGGGTGATGGACGCCATTTCTTCATACACGTTCTGGGTCACCGTGTCGAGCGACGACGACGGCATGAAGAAGAACATGAAGGAAATTGCCACCACCCCGAGGGCGAAGGCGATCGGCATGCCGGAGCACATGACGATCAGGGTGACGACGCCGTACAGGGCGCCGAGGGTCAGGTCGGTCATGGAGCGCTCCGCTGGTCGGCTGGTTTGTTGGCGGGTTTATTGGTAAGGTGGGCCAGGACCTGGACCAGGATTTGCAGCGTCAGGAGCGACATCCCGAGCGCCATCATGCCGTACGGGATCCACAGCGGCGGCGCGAACGTCGACGAGGTGGTCTGGCCGTCGACCCAGGCTTCATGAAACAGGGTCCACGACTTCCACGAAAAGAAGGCGCAGAACAGGCATGACATCACGTCCACCAGGAACAGGCGCACCGCGTTGACCTTCGGCGGCAGCAAGCTTGCCAGCGCCTCGATGCCGATATGGCCGCGCAGCGACTGTACGTAAGCGGTGCAGAAGAAGGTCACGCCAACGAGCATGAACACCGCCGCTTCATCCTGCCAGTCGGTGGGCAGCTTGAAGAAGTAGCGCGACACCACCGAATACGTCAGCACCAGCGCGGTGATGACGAGGGCCGCCATCGACAGCATGAGCAGCATGGCGTTGACCCGGTCGAGCGCGCGCGAGATGGCCGCCAGGACCGGGTGGTCCGGCACCGCCGGCCCTTTGGCCGGCGCCAGTTCGAAGCCGTGGCTCACAAGGTCTTCTCGGCCAGTGCCAGCAGCTTGGCGCAGTTGGCGTTCTTCTCGCGATAGTCGGTCCACGCGGTGGTGCGCGCAATGGCCTGCCATTTCTTGACGATGGTCGCGTTCAGGTCGACCACCTTGGCGCCGGCTTTCTGGTACACGGCGGCGACGGCCGCATCGTCGGCCTGGGCCGAGGTGCGCGCGAAGGTTTCCAGTTCGCCGCCGACCGCCATCAGGAGCGCCTGCTGTTCCTTGCTCAAGCGGTCAAAAATCGCCTTGGACATCATCAGCGGCTCGAACATGAACCAGTACGCGCCGCCGCGACCGGTGGTCAGCGCTTTCGATACTTCCTCCAGGCGGAACGAGATCAGCGAGGTCGACGAGGTCAGCGCCGCATCCATCGCGCCGGTCTGCATGGCGGCGTAGATTTCATTCGACGGCAAGGTGACGACGGCGGCGCCGGCGGCCTTGAGGATCAGGTCCATCTCGCGCGAGCCGCCGCGCACCTTCATGCCGCGCACGTCTTCCGGCTCCACGATCGGCTTGCTGCGCGAGGCCACGCCGCCCGCCTGCCAGATCCAGCTCAGGACCACGATGCCCTTTTCGGCCAGGATGCGCGCCAGTTCCTTGCCCACTTCGGCGTTCTTCCAGCTGTAACCCTGCTCGTAGGTGGTGACCAGGCCGGGCATGAGGCCGATGTTCACTTCCGGGACTTCGCCGCCGGCGTACGACAGCGGCACCAGCGACAGGTCGAGCGCGCCCTTGCGCATGGCCGAGAACTGCGAATTGGTCTTCATCAGGGAGGAACCCGGATAGATCGAGAACTTGAGCGTACCCTTGCTGCGCTTTTCCACTTCGGCCGCGAACATCCGGCACAGGCGGTCGCGGAAGTCGCCTTCGCTGATCGTGCCACCGGGGAACTGGTGCGAGATTTTCAGGCTGGTCGTCTGGGCCCAGGCATTGTGCATCCAGAGTGGGCTCGAGGCGAGCGCGGCAAGCACGGTTCTGCGGGTCATTACGGTCATACATCCTCCAAGATGATGGAAACTGCGCGGGTGGCACTAAGGTCGAAGGACGACGCGGCACACGCATGTATTTGGCTTGTGCAAACGTCGTTTCTTGGTATACAGTAATATTTCTAAAAATGCCTTGTCAAGTTCTATCGTGCTTTTATAATGAAATCTTGTATACAATCGGTGACAGTCAATACACATGAGTAGCCGTTCCGTAATACTTCGAGAGAAGATTGAAGAGCTGATTGCGGTCGGCGCACTGGCGCCCGGCCAGCATCTGGACGAGACCGAACTGGCCGCGCGCTTCGGCGTGTCGCGCACGCCGGTCCGCGAAACGCTGATCCAGTTGGCGTCGATGGGATTGGTGGTGATCCGCCCGCGGCGCGGCGCGGTGGTGGCCGAACTGGGGCCGCACCAGCTGGTGGAGATGTTCGAAGTGATGTCGGAGCTGGAGGCGACCTGCAGCCGGCTGGCGGCGCGCCGCATGACGGCGGCCGACCATGTCCGGCTGCTGGCGGCGCACCTGGCGTGCCGCGAGGCGCGCGACGCCAGCGACCCGGACGCGTACTACTACCAGAACGAAGCCTTCCACGAAGCCATCTACGCGGGCAGCCATAACCAGTTCCTGCTGGAGCAGACGCGCAACCTGTACCGCCGCCTGCGCCCTTACCGGCGCTTGCAGCTGCGCGTGCGCGACCGGGTCGCGGCTTCGTACGAGGAACATGATGGCCTGGTGCAGGCGATTTTGGCGGGCGATGGCGACAAGGCCGAACAGCTCACCCGCAGCCACGTGATGATCCAGGGCCAGCGCTTCGCCGACCTGATGGTGTCGCTGCCGCAACTGGCGGCGGGCGAGTTGCTGGAGCCGGGCGCGGCGGACGGCACGCGGCGCGCCGGCGCCCCGGTCCCTTAGAAACATGGCGCCCTGGCTCGACGCCGCCTTGATCGCAGAAGGGAGATGCCCGTGTCGGACCGATTTTTCCTTGCGCGCTTTGCCTGCGTGTACCGGACTTACTGTCGATGCGTCTTGAGTGCCGCGTCCAGCCTTTTGAACGCATCGGCGTGAAGTGAACGGGTGTGTTTGTTCATATGCTTGCGCAGGTGGTCCAGTTCGCGATACTGCGCGTCGGCCAGCAATGGTTCCTTGTGTTCCAGTGCCCAGACGACATACTCAACCCTTGCCTCCACGCCGGGAAAGCGCTCGACGAGATGCGCAAATTCTTCAGCCGCTTCCTTTTTCTGGCCCGCCCTGGCATATGCCTGCGCCAACAGCAAACCCAGTTTGTCCTGGCGGAAAGCGGGATGGGTGGCGCGCAGCGTCGTCAACATGCGCACCGCCTCGGCAGCCTGGGAGTTGGCCAGCAATGCCTGCGCCGCGCCGAAGCGAATGTCGGGGTCGCCCGCGAAGGGGCCTTGCAGGCACGCTTCATATTGCCGCGCCGCCTCGGCGACCATGCCTGCCTCCAGCATGGCGCTGGCGAGCCGGGTCTGATTGTGGGCCGTTGGCGTGAGCTCGAACGCATCGCGGGCATCGCGTACGGCGCGTCCAGGGTCTAAGGTGCTGAGCACGCTGCGACCGGCGCGGGTCAGGGTGTGATCGAGCCGTGAATGCGGCAAGTAGATGGCGAAGAAATACACCACGCTACCGAGCAAAGGGAAGGAGAACAGGATAAGCAGCCAGTACAGCTCGCGGCGTGAACGAACGACATGGACCGCGAAGTACAGCGCAACCAGGATATGCAAACCGACACCAAGAATGGGCATAAGCGCTCCACTTATCGTTATTGTAAGAGTTATATTTTATCAAGTAATCAAACTGTACGCAATCGGAAGGATTTCCCGTGTGCCTGCCCATTCGACCGCGACTGCCGCTGAAAGTTCCTGTCGCTTGCGGCGGGCGACGCAGGGTGCGCTACGCCGGCAGCTTGTGCCAGCTGCCGACGATATCGGCCACCAGCTTTTTCACGTGCAGGCTGCGGGGATAGGCGTCGGCGTAGCCGCTGGCGCGCCGCACCGCGCCGGCGAACGGAGCGCGCCGGCCAACCCGCGCCATCAGCTCCTTGCCTTCGGGCGTGCCGAGGTAGGCGATCAGTTTGCGCGGGTCGAGCTCCGGGTCGTCCAGGTGCGCCATGACCGTCACTTCATATGGCTGGCGGCTGACCCATTGCTCGGTCAGGGCGCTGGCGTGCAGCCAGCCGGCGTAGCGGATCGCGTCCACGTAGCCAAAACTGTCGGCGTTGCGCGGGAAGTCGATGCGGGTGCGCCGCAGCAGTTCGCCGATGGCCTGGCGCGTTTCGGGCAGCATCGGGTCGAGCAGCTCGCTGCCGAAGCCCATGATCATCACGTCCACGCCATAGCGCGATTGTTCGGCGGCGATCAGCTGCACGTAGCGCAACTGCTGTTCGCGCGGCGCAAAGCGCAGGGCGCGCGCCAGTTCGCCGGCGATTTCTTCGCTTTCCATCAGGCCGGCGCGCTTGGCGCGCAGCAGGATCTCGATGGTGTCGTCGGCGCCCACGGCTTGCGCCAGCGGATAGATGGCGCTGCGCGCGATGCGCCGGCTGGGCGAGGCGGCCAGCGTGCGCAGCTCTCCCATGATGATGTCGTTCATGCCGGAGGCATTGCTGCGCGAGTACAGGCTGCCGAGCAGGCGGACCTGGTCGATCTTGTGCTCTTCCGACCGGGCCGCGTGCAGGGCGGCGCGCACGCGCTTGACGTTGGCCGCGGTGGGGTCCAGGCGCACGGTGGCGCCGGCGCGGACGGTGGCCGATGGTGCGGCGGCGGGCGCCGCCAGCGCGGTGAAGGATGCGCAAATCGCCAGAATGGCCAGTGTACGTTTCATGTGGTCTCCAGGGTTGAAACAGCGGGAACCAGCAGTGTGCAATGCCATTCTTGATAATTGTCAAAGCTGCATCGCGTAGCAAAAAACGCCACCGCGCGTAGCAGCCGGACGCACGATTACAGGTTTTTCAGGAAGCGGGCGATGGCCTCGTGTACCTGTTCCGGCTGGTCGATCATGGCGAAGTGCCGGGCCGGCGCCACCATGACCACCTGCGCTGCCGGCGCCGCCTCGATCAGCGAGGCGTAGTAGGCCTTCTTGGTCTCTTCGGTCAGCTCGTGGGCGCTGGCGTCGGCATCGAAGTACGGCGCGATCAGGAGCACCGGCGCGCTGATCTTCGGCAGCGCCGGGCGCAGGTCCATGGCGAACGTTTCGGCCATATACTGCAGCACCGCGCCCGGATCGCTGCGCGCACTGAGCTTGGCCAGTTCGTCGGCGCGCGCCATGTCCATCACGCCGATGCCGCGCATGTAGTCCTGCTGTTGCGCGGCGAACGCGCGCTGGTCGCCCGGCATCATGCGGCGCGCCAGTTGCTGCGCCATCTGCTCGCGCTGGCGCGGCGCCAGGTCTTCGGCGCCGGGGAATACCGGCAAGCCGTCGATGCTGATCACGGCGCCGATATCTTGCGGGCGCTGCGCCGCCAGCGAGAAGGCCAGCACGCCGCCCAGGCTGTGCCCGACCAGCACCGGCTTGACCAGTTTGCGCGTATCGATCAGTTGCGCCAGCGCGCGCTGGGCCGCTTCCATCTGCTTGCCCGGCGCCGGCGCGCGGCCGTCGAAGCCGGGCAGGGTGACGATGTACACGCTGTACTGGCCCATGAAGCGGCGCGCCGTGCCTTGCCAGGCCCAGGACCCGCTGGCCAGGCCCGGAATCAGGATCAGGGCGCGCTTGCCCTTGCCGTGCCGTTCGACCTGTACCGCGCCGATGTCGAAGCGTTCGGCCGGAACCAAGGTGGCGGCGAAGCGGTTGCTTGTTGGCGGCGGCGCCTCGGCGGCGAAGGCCGGCGCGCTGGCCGCGAGGGTCAAGGCGATGACAAAACGGGCAATCATGGTGTCTCCTGGTCGGGATGGAAAATCGATTCGAGCGGCTGCGCGAACAGCCGGGCGATGGCAAACGCCAGCGGCAGGCTCGGGTCGTAGCGCCCGGTCTCGATGGCGTTGACGGTCTGGCGCGATACCTTCAGCAGGTCGGCCAGGTGCGCCTGGCTCCAGCCTTGCCGCGCGCGCAGTTCGCGGATGGTGTTGTTCATCGCTTGGTGATCTTGCGCACCAGGCCGATCAGGAGCCAGCTGACGGCCATGACCGGCCACACCACGAACATCGACACGCGCGGAAAGCCCGCCAGCTCCAGGAAGCCGTAGCTGAAGGTCAGGCTGGCCGTGATGGCGGCGGCAAGCGCGATGTTTTGCAGCGTTAGCAGGCGTACGAATTCGTCCACGCGGCGCATCTGGCGCACGATCGCCCACACGGCCAGCGCCACGCCGATCACGGGAATGGCCAGGATCAGCGTGCGCGCTGGCCCGTTGGGCAAGTCCTTGCCGAACACGATCGACAAGGTCAGCAGCAACCAATAGACGCCAATGGCGCCGAACAGCTCGCGCAGGTAGCGCCGCCCGATGACTTTTTCATGCATGTTTGCCTCCTTGGTTGTCAAGCATGCTTTACATGGTAGGCAGCATTGCGCACGATGTCAAGCAAGCTTTACATCTATTTTCAGCCTCCCGAAGTCGACTACAATGCGGGTCGTCCAACCGCCGCACCGAGAATGCCATGCCCGAAACTCCTACCCAAGCCCGCGTCGCCGTCATCGGCGGCGGTCCGGCCGGCCTGATGGCCGCCGAAGTGTTGAGCCAGGGCGGGGTGGCGGTCGACCTGTACGACGCCATGCCGTCGGTCGGGCGCAAATTCCTGTTGGCGGGCAAGGGCGGAATGAATATCACGCATGCGGAGCCGGCCCTTGCATTCGGCCAGCGCTATGGCGCGCGCGCCGGCCAGGTGGCGCCGTGGCTGGCGCTGTTCGATGCCAAGGCCGTGCGCGACTGGATTCACGGTCTTGGCGTGGACACCTTCGTGGGCACGTCCGGGCGCGTGTTCCCGACCGATATGAAGGCCGCGCCCCTGCTGCGCGCCTGGCTGCACCGCTTGCGCGAGGGCGGGGTGCAATTTCACATGCGCCATCGCTGGCTGGGCTGGAACGGCGCCGCGCTGCGCTTCGCCACCCCGGACGGCGAGTGCCAGGCGACGTTCGACGCGGTGATCCTGGCGCTGGGCGGCGCGAGCTGGGCGCGCCTGGGGTCGGACGGCGCCTGGGTGCCGCTCTTGCAAGAGCGCGCGGTGCCGGTGGCGCCGCTGGCGCCGTCGAACTGCGGTTTCGACACCGACTGGAGCGCGCATTTCAGCAGCCGCCATGCGGGCGCGCCGCTCACCACCGTGGCCGTCACCGCGCTCGGCGCCGATGGCGGCCCGTACAAGCGCCAGGGCCAGTTCGTCATCACCGCCGGCGGGGTCGAAGGCAGTTTGATTTACGCCTTGTCGGCCGGCCTGCGCGAGCAGATCGCCGCCGACGGCAGCGCCACCATCTGGCTCGACCTGGCGCCCGACTTCAGCGTTGACAAGGTGTTCGATGAAGTGACGCGCCCGCGCGGGTCGCGCTCGATGTCGAGCCATCTGCAAAGCCGGCTGGGGATCAAGGGCGTCAAGTCGGGATTGCTGCGCGAATGCCTGTCGGCGGCCGAATTCGGCGACCCGGCGCGCCTGGCGCAGGCGCTGAAAATGCTGCCCGTGGTGCTCAAACGCGCGCGCCCGATCGACGAGGCGATCAGCAGCGCCGGCGGGGTGCGCTTCGATGCGCTCGACGCCAAGGCCATGCTGCGCGCCGTGCCGGGCGTGTTCGCCGCCGGCGAAATGATCGACTGGGAGGCGCCTACCGGCGGCTACCTGCTCACCGCCTGCTTCGCCAGCGGGCGCGCCGCCGGCCTCGGCGCCCTGAACTGGCTCACTCGAAACTGACGTCGCCCGAGCCGTTGCGGTTGATGTTGCGCTCGTCCGGATTGCCATGCACGCTGATGTCGCCGCTGCCGCGCAGGTTGACCGAGGCGCTTTTGCGGGCCTGCACGATGGCGCTGCCGGAACCCATCAGGTCGATGGTGACCGCATCCGCGCTCAGGTGCTCGGCGTCCAGGTCGCCCGAACCCATCTGCGACACCTTGAACGCTTTCGCCGCGCCCACCACCGTCATGCTGCCCGAACCGACCACGCTGACATCGACCTTGTCGCTGCTGCCGCCGTTCAGTTCAATGTCGCCGCTGCCTTGCAGTTCGGCTTCCACTTCACGGTAGCGGCCGTTGAACTTGACGTTGCCGGAGCCGTGCAATTGCAGTTCCAGCTTGTCGCCGTTAAAGCCGTTGACGGTGCTGTCGCCGCTGCCCCGGATCTGCAGGGTCTCGAGCGCGGGCAGCACCAGCACCACTTGCAGCGGCTGTTTATGGTGCAGCAGCATGCCCTTGGTATCGATATGCAGCTTGCCCCCTTCGCTGACCGTCTCCACATTGCCCAGCAGGCGTTGTTCGCCGCGCACCGTCAGCGACGGCAGCGCGCCCTGGCGCAGGGTCATGTCGATCGGGCCGCCGAGGGTGATGCTGGTGATGTTGGCGGCCACGGCGCGCGTTTCGCTGGCGACCATGCGGCCTTCGGGATTGCTCGGGCGGCTTGTACCCTGGGCGCGCAGCATGCCGTAGAACAGGCCGATCAGCACGAACGCGAGGAGCAGCAGGCCGAAGCCGACTTTGAGTAGTGAGCGCATCAGATTCTCCGGTTCGGATTCAGTTGCCCTTGAGCAGGGACACATTCATGTCGACATAGCGCCGGATGCCGATCAGCGTGTATTTCGTAATGACCAGGCACAGCAGGAAGATGACGATTCCGGCCAGCACGATGCCGAGGCCGAAAAAGGTCTGGGTGGTGCGCGATCCGGGTTCGAGTTCGGTGGTGATGCGCACGCCGCGCCCGGCCGCTTCTTCGGCGCGGCGCACCACGCTGCGTTTCTTGAGGTGCGCGCCGCCAGCTTCCGAACCCCTTGCCGCCGCTTCCTTGGCGACCGAGCGCACCGCGTCGCCGGCCTCGCGCGCCACGCTGGCCGCTTCCCCGCTGCTGGCGATGGCTTTTTCGACCACGTCGCCGGCGTCGAGAATGGCGGCCTCGGCCTTGGCCTGGTCGTCGTGCTCCTTGCTGACGCGCTCCTGGTGAAATTGCACGCCTTCCTCGCCGATGGAAACGATCGCCTGCAGCTTGTCGCGGTCTTCATCGGACGCGTTGCTGAGGATGATCTCGCGGAAGGGCCCGTCGAGCACCAGTTCGTTGGCGCCCGACAGGCCGCTGGCGGTAATGGCGATGCCGGCCACGTAAAACGTCAGTCCGGCCGCGTACAGGATCGCCAGGAAGGCTGCGTACACCAGCGCCGGCACCACCATGAACAGGTTGAAAATGCCCAGGCCGACGATCGACACCAGCAGGCGCAGCAGGTTGGCGGGGTTTTTCTTTTGCTCGAAAGAATGCATGTGCATGCTGGCGCGCAGGGTCATGGCGATCTTTTTCGGCTCGTCCAGTTCGGCGGCCACGTCTTCTTCGGTGCGGCCGGCGGCCACGCCGTCGACGAAGCGCTGTTCATAATAGGCCAGGGTCTTGGCCTGGGTGTCGGCGGAAATGCCCGCCATGGCGCGCCGCAGCGCGTCGAGATAGTCGAGTTTGCCCATGATGATCGCCTGGTTGGATCAGGAGTGGCTCAGCGCCACGCCCGAATGGAAAATCTGCACGTCGCCATCAAGCAGGTGCGGCATGACGATCATAAAGGTACTCGCGGCAACAAAAGCCAGTAAAGCGAGTGCGCGCAGTCCGAGTGCGATGTTCATGTGCTGTCCGTGTAAAAAACCTGTTTCGATGGTGCTACTGTACGAAAACCGACAGTTCAGCTCCAGCGGAATGCGACAGGCTGCACTTTGAGCGCCGTCAACGACCGAATCGGGGGACAGTCGTTCATTTGCTCTTGCTTGTGAGCAGGCGGGCGGCGGCCACGCCGCTGCGCACGGCCGACTCGATGGTGGCCGGATAGTCGCTGGCGGTGTAGTCGCCGGCCAGGGCCAGGCGCGCCAGGCCGGTGGCGTTGGCCGGGCGCGCCAGGCCGGGCGTGCAGGCGAAGGTCGCGCGTTTTTCGCTGATCACCTGGACCCAGTCGGGCCGCGCCAGTTGCGGGCGTTTCAGCACGGCGGCCAGTTGGCCGGCAACGGCCTGGGCCAGCGCTTCGCGTCCCAGTGCCGAGGCTGCGCCCGAGGCGCTGATGACCACGGACAACATGCCGGCCTGGGCCGGGTCGAGCTGGCCGCGATCGAACACGAACTGGCCCCAGTGGCCGCTGGCGGCGTTGTCGCGCAGGGCGTAGAAGGGCAGTTCCAGGCGCGTGGCGGCAGGATACTGCAAATAGCAGGTGGTGATCGGCTCGTACTCGAAGTGCCCGAGCGCCGCCGCTAATTCGGGCGCGCCGGCTTGTTCCAGCAAGATGGCGGCCCCCGGCGGCGGCGTGGCGATGACCACGGCGTCGAACGGCTCGCCGTCGCCAAGCAGCCAGCCGCCCTTGTTCGCTGCGAGCGAGGCGACCTTGGCGCCGGCGCGTACGCTGCCGCCCCGGCTTTCGACGAAGGCGGCGGCGGCCAGCGGGAACAGCGCGCTCAGGTCCAGGCGCGGCAGCAACATGTCGGAACTGGCGCGGGCGGCGCCCAGGCTGTCGCGCAGCACGGCCAGAAACACCTGGGCCGAGGCGCGCTCGGGCGCGGTGTTGAGCGCGGCCAGGCACAGCGGCCGCCACATCAGTTCGATCAGGCGGTCGGTCTGGTCGTAGCGTTCCAGCAGTTCGCTGACGCTGCAGTCGGTGTGCAGGCGCCAGTCCATCCAGCGCGCGGTCGAGGAAAAGCGCGCCAGCGCCATCTTGTCGGCAAACTCCAGGCCGTCGGCGCGCAGCAGGGCGAGCGCCAGGTGCAAGGGCGCCGGCAGGCGCGGGGCCACAAAATCCATGCCGCCGCTGCCCTTGGGGTAGCGCATCTGCAAGGGCAGACGCAGCATGGCGGCGCCCGTGTCGATGCCCACCACGCGCATCAGGCGCAGCGATTCCTTGTAGGCGCCCAGCAAGATATGCTGGCCGTTATCGAGCTGACGGCCCTGGACCTCGACCGCGCGCGCCCGTCCGCCGAGGGTGCGGGCCGCTTCGGACAAGCTGACCTTGCAGCCGGCGCGGGCCAGTTCGACCGCCGCGCTGCAACCGGCCCAGCCGGCGCCGATGACGGCGACTGTGAGGGCAGCGGCGTCAGCCACGGATGTAGGTCTTCCACGCCAGCCAGAGTTTGCGCAGCGGCGTGAGCGAGATGCGCTGGCTCAAGACATGGAAATTGTCGCGCTCGATCTCGTCGAGCACGGTGCGGTAGATGGCCGCCATCATCAGGCCGGGACGCTGGGCGCGCCGGTCTTCCTTGGGCAGCAGGGCGAACGCTTCGTCGTAGACCTTTTGCGCGCGCTCGGTCTGGAAGCGCATCAGGTTTTCGAACTTGTCGCTGTGGCGGGCGTTGAGCAAGTCGGCCGCCGTCACGCCGAACTGTTGCAATTCGTTCACGGGCAGGTAAATCCGGCCCTTGCGCGCGTCTTCGCCCACGTCGCGGATGATATTGGTCAGCTGGAACGCCAGGCCCAGCTGTTCTGCGTATTCCAGGGTCTTCGGATTGCTCACGCCGAAAATGCTGGCCGACAAGATGCCGACCACGCTGGCCACGTGCCAGCAGTAGCGCTTCATGGCGGTGTAGTCGAGGTAGCGGGTCTGGTCGAGGTCCATTTCCATGCCGTCGACGATGGCCTGCATGTGCTGTTCCTGCAAGTTATAGACCGTCAGGTGCGGCTGCAAGGCGAGCGTGACCGGGTGCGTGGGCGCGCCGGCGTACATGGTGGCCAGTTCGGTGCGCCACCAGGCCAGCTTGATGCGCGCGATCGACTGGTCGGTGCATTCGTCGACCGTGTCGTCCACCTCGCGGCAAAAGGCGTACAGCGCGGTGATCGCGCGGCGCCGCTCCGGTGGCAGGAACAGGAAGCTGTAATAGAAGCTGGAGCCGCTCTGGACGGTCTTTTGTTGGCAGTATTCGTCAGGAGACATGGTCAAAAGTGCAAGGGTGCGTGAAGCGAAGCCGCTATTCTATAGCCGATGCGCCCCGGACGAGAGGGCCGATGGGGGTTTTTTCACTGGCAAGGGCCGATACAGCGGTTCACATCCGCAGCGCGCGCCACAGAATCGCCATCCAGTCCCGCATTTTGAGCTGCGGGCGCTGGTTGAAGACGTCGTAACCGGCTTTTTCGATTTCTTCCAGGATGCGCAAGCCGCCCTGGATTACCAGGCGCAATTCCCAGCCGATGCGTCCCGGCAAGCGGCGCGCCAGCGGGGCGCCGCTTTGCATCAGGGCGCGCGCGCGCGCCACTTCGAAGGCCATCAGCGCGCGCCAGTTGCCGCCGGTATTGTGCTGATCGAGTTCGGCCGGCGCCACGCCGAAGCGCTGCAAGTCATCCATTGGAATGTAAATACGGTCTTTTTGGCGGTCGATGCCGACGTCTTGCAGGAAGTTGATCAGTTGTAGCGCCGAGCAAATGGCGTCCGAATCGCGCACATTGGCGTCGTCGACGGCGCCGTAGAGCGAGAGCATCAGCAAGCCGACCGGATTGGCCGAGCGCCGGCAATAGTCGAGCAGCAGCTCAAAAGTCGGATAGCGCTTGGTGTCCACATCCTGCTTGAACGCCGAGAGCAAGTCGTAAAATGGTGGCAGCGGCAGCTTGTATTGTGCAATGACTTCGGCCAGGCGCCGGAACAGGGTGTCGCGCTGGTGCTCGCCACGGCCGATGGCGTCGAGCGCGGCTTCGTAGGCGCTCAAGGCGGCTAGCCGCTCGGGGCCGCTGGCGTCGCCTTCGTCGGCGATATCGTCCGCCGTGCGGGCGAAGGCGTAAATCGCTTCGACCGCCGGCACCAGCCGCTTGGGCAACAAAATCGAGGCGACGGGGAAATTCTCGTAGTGATCGACAGGCATGGGTAATTAATGACGCAAAAGTCATTTGCAAATAAAACTTGCAG
The DNA here is from genome assembly GCF_011682185.1 of Massilia genomosp. 1. NCBI lineage: Bacteria > Pseudomonadati > Pseudomonadota > Betaproteobacteria > Burkholderiales > Oxalobacteraceae > Massilia > Massilia genomosp. 1. The sequence goes on along the minus strand of NZ_WHJF01000007.1, from coordinate 87,705 downwards.
GATTATAATTACTAACCAGAAAGTCAGTTAGCTCTCAGGGCCGAACGAGTAGTAGCATCTCGACATCATCGCCAGGATGGCGCCCACCGCATAGTAAAGGAAAACACCGTGTTCCCCGTGAAAAACCTGCGCCAAAGACCTTTGGCACCGACGACCCTTCTCAGCGCCGCCGTCCTGGCCGCCTTGCTGGCCGCCTGTTCCAAGCCCGTGGAGAAAAAGGAAGACATCCGTCCGGTGCGCGCCATCGTGCTCAGTTCGAGCACCGTCGGCGTCAACGCCGAGTTCGCCGGCGAGGTGCGCGCGCGGGTCGAATCGCGTCTCGGGTTCCGGGTGGGCGGCAAGATTACCGCGCGCAAGGTCGACCCCGGCACCGTGGTCAAGAAGGGCCAGGTGCTGATGCAGCTCGACCCGCAAGACTTGAAGCTGTCCCAGGCCCAGGCCAAGGCCAACCTGCGCGCCGCCGAAACCGGGCGCGACCTGGCCAAGGCGGAACTGAAGCGCTATCAGGAATTGCGCGTGAAGAATTTTGTCAGCCAGGCCGTGCTGGACGCCAAGCAATCGGCCTACAGTTCGGCACAAGCCACTGTCGATGCGGCCCAGGCCGCGTATTTCGGGCAGTCCAACCAGGCCGGCTATGCGACCTTGGTCTCGGATGTCGATGGCGTGGTCACCGCCGTGGACGCCGAAGTGGGGCAGGTGGTGTCCCCTGGCACCCCGGTGGTGCGCGTGGCCAAGATGGGCGAAAAGGAAATCGTCATTGGTTTGCCGGAAGATAAGGTCGAGCAATTGCGCAAACTGACCGACGTGACCGTGCGCCTGTGGGCCAACAAGGATGTGGTCATTCCCGGCAAGGTGCGCGAAGTCTCGCCGGTGGCCGACCCCGCCACCCGTACCTATGCGGTGAAGGTGTCGATTCCCGACAGCGCGCCCGACGTCAAGCTGGGCATGACCGCTATGGTGCAGTTCGCCAGCACCATGGCCACGCCGCAGATCAAGGTGCCTTTGACGGCCCTGTATCACGAAAAGAACACGACCTCGGTGTGGGTGGTCGACAAGGGCGTGGCGCGCATGGTGCCGGTGACCATTGCCGGCACCTCCGCCAACGACGTGGTGCTGGCCGGCGGCGTGACGGCTGGCCAGACCGTGGTGACGGCCGGCGTGAACCTGATCAAGCCGGGCCAGAAAGTGACGATCCTGCCGCCGGACACCTCGTCGAGTGACGTTGCGCCTGTGCAAAAGAGCGCGGCCGCACCTCAGGTCGAGGTCGCCAAATGAAGGGATTCAATCTTTCTCGCTGGGCACTCGAACATATCCCGCTGACGCGCTACCTGATCGTGGCGCTGTTGCTGGGCGGGGTGATCAGCTACATGAACCTGGGGCAGGATGAAGATCCGCCGTTTACCTTCCGCGTGATGGTGGTGCGCGCCATCTGGCCGGGCGCGACTGCGGTGCAGATGGCCGAGCAAGTCACCGACAAGCTCGAAAAAACGCTGCAGGAAACGCCCTACATCGACAAGATCAAGAGTTATTCCAAGCCGGGCGAAGTGATCATCATCCTGCAGCTGCGCGAATCGACGCCGCCGCGCGAGACCGCCAATTCCTGGTACCAGGTGCGCAAGAAGATCGGCGACATCAAGGGCACCTTGCCCGCGGGCGTGATCGGGCCGTTCTTCAACGATGAATTCGGCGATACCTACGGCTCGATTTTCGCGCTTTCGGCCGACGGCTTCAACTACGCCGAGGTCAAGGAATACGCCGACTTCGTGCGCCAGCAATTGCTGCGCGTGCCGCTGGTGTCGAAAGTCGAACAGTTCGGCGTACAGGCCGAAAAGCTCAATATCGAGTTTTCGCACAAAAAATTCGCGCAGCTCGGCGTGCCGTTCGACGTCATCGCCGGCCAGATCGCCACCCAGAACTCGGTCGAAGCGACCGGCGTGCTGGTCACCGCGACCGATAACCTGCAAGTGCGCGTGACGGGCGCCCTGACCACCGCCAAGGACCTGGAAAACCTGGAACTGCGCGCCAACGGCACCACCTTCCGCCTGGGCGACTTTGCCACCATCAAGCGCGAATACGAAGATCCGCCGCGCGAAAAGATGCGTTTCAACGGCAAGGAAGTGATCGGCCTGGGCGTGTCGATGGAAAAGGGCGGCAACATCATTGCGATGGGCAAGGGCCTGGACGAAACGGTGGCGCGCATCAAGGCCAAGCTGCCGGTCGGCATTGAGCTCGAACGGGTATCGGACCAGCCGCGCGCGGTGACGGCCTCGGTGAGCGAATTCATCAAGGTGCTGATCGAAGCGGTGGTGATCGTGCTGGCGGTCAGCTTCCTGGCGCTCGGTTTGCACACCAAGCCGCTGCGCATCGATGCGCGGCCGGGCCTGGTGGTGGCGCTGACGATCCCGCTGGTGCTCGCCATTACCTTCTTGTTCATGCGCTTTTTCAACATCGACTTGCACAAGATTTCGCTCGGGGCGCTGATCATCGCGCTCGGCCTGCTGGTCGATGACGCCATCATCGCCGTCGAAATGATGGTGCGCAAGATGGAGGAGGGCATGTCGCGTTTCGACGCGGCCACCTTCGCCTACACCTCGACCGCAATGCCGATGCTGACCGGCACCCTGATCACGGCGGCCGGCTTTTTGCCGATCGGCCTGGCCAAGTCGGCGGCCGGCGAGTACACCTTTTCGATGTTCTCGGTCAATGCGATCGCGCTCTTGATTTCGTGGCTGGTGGCGGTGGTGTTTACGCCTTACATCGGTTACATGATCCTCAAGGTCAAGCCGCACGCGGCCGGCGAGGGCGAGCACGACATGTTCAACACCCCGGGCTTCCAGCGCTTCCGCCGCGTCGTCACCTGGTGCGTGACGTGGCGCAAGACCACCATCGCGCTGAGCCTGGGCGTGTTCTTCCTGGGCGTCTTCGGCTTCAAGTTCATCGAGAAGCAATTCTTCCCGGATTCGAGCCGGCCTGAACTGATGGTCGAGATGTGGACGCCGGAAGGCACCGCGTTCAAGGCCAACGAAGCGCTGGTGAAGAAATTCGAGAAGCTGATGATCAAGGAAGCCAATGTCGAGAGCGTGACCAGCTATGTCGGCAACGGCAGCCCGCGCTTTTACCTGCCGCTGGACCAGATCTTCCCGCAATCGAACGTCTCGCAGGTCGTCGTGCTGGCGCGCGGGCTCGAGCATCGCGAATCGCTGCGCCTGAAGATTGTCGATATTTTCCGCAAGGATTTCCCGGAAGTGCGCGGCCGGGTCAAGCTGTTGCCGAACGGGCCGCCGGTGCCGTATCCGGTGCAGTTCCGCGTCGCCGGTCCCGAAATCGCGGTCGTGCGCGACTTTGCCGACAAGGTCAAGGAGATCATGCGCGCCAATCCGAACGCGATCGGCGTCAATGACAACTGGAACGAATCGGTCAAGGTGCTGCGCCTCGACCTGGACCAGGAGAAACTGCGCGCGCTGGGCGTGACCTCGCAGACGGTGATGCGCGCGGCAAATACCATCCTGTCGGGCACCACCATCGGCCAGTTCCGCGAAGACAACAAGCTGATCGACATCGTGGTGCGCCAGCCGGTCGAAGAGCGCGCCACCATCGCGGTGCTCAACGACACCAACATCCCGACCGCATCGGGCAAGTCGGTGACCATTTCGCAGATTGCGCGTGCGCACTTTGTGTGGGAACCGGGCGTGGTGTGGCGCGAGGGGCGCGAATGGGCGATCACGGCGCAGGCCGATGTGGTCGATGGCATCCAGGGGCCGACCGTGTCCGATCAGATTGGCCTGAAGCTGGCCGACCTGCGCGCGGCGCTGCCGCCTGGCTACACGATCTCGCTGGCCGGCGCCGCAGCCGACAGCGCGGCGGCGGAAGCGTCGATCGCGGCCAACGTGCCGCTGGTGCTGTTCATCGTATTCACCCTGCTGATGCTGCAACTGCACAGCTTCTCGCGTTCGCTGCTGGTGTTCCTGACCGGTCCGCTGGGCGTGGCTGGTGCGGCGATGGCCTTGCTGATCTTGAACCGGCCGTTCGGCTTCGTGGCAAATTTGGGCGTGATTGCCCTGTTCGGGATGATCATCCGTAACTCGGTGATCCTGGTCGACCAGATCGAGCAAGATATCGCCGCCGGAGCGGAGCCGTGGCATGCGGTGATCGAGGCGGCGGTGCGTCGTTGCCGGCCGATCATCCTGACGGCGGCCGCTGCCGCGCTGGCGATGATTCCGCTGTCGCGTTCGGTGTTCTGGGGACCGATGGCCGTTGCCATCATGGGTGGCCTGGTGGTGGCGACGGCCTTGACCTTGCTGTTCTTGCCGGCCTTGTATGCGACGTGCTTCCGGGTGAAGAAGCCGGTGGAAGCGGTCGCGTTGCGCACGTAATACGTCCGCCGTGGCTCCGCTGTAAGCACCGTCTTTCCCGCGAAGGCGGGAACCCATAGCACCTATGATCAACGGTGCTATGGATCCCCGCCTTCGCGGGGACGACGTGTTTCAGACTTCTAGTCCTAAGATTTATGCCGCCACATGCGCCCGCACCGCGTGCGCATGTTTCTCCCACACCCGGCTTTTCCACCTGGCATACATCGCCAACCCGCGCACCCATTCGTCGCAGGTGAACGCGATCCACACGCCCATCAAGCCCCACCCGAAATGCAGGCCCAGCAGCCATGCCAGCGGCACCGCCACGCCCCACATCGAACACGCCCCCATCAGCACCGGAAACCTGGCGTCGCCCGTGGCCCTGAGCGAATTGATCACCACCAGGTTGAACGTGCGCCCCGGCTCCAGCAACAAACTGAGCCGCAGCAGCAGCGCGCCACCGGCCACGATCGCCGGGTCCTTGCTGAACAAGCCCAGCAGCCACGGCGCCAGCAGCACCACCACGCAGGTTGTCACCACGGTCACCCCCAGTCCCACGCGCAGGCTGCGCAACAGTTGGCGGTAGGCTTGGTCGAATTCGCCGGCGCCGATCATGTGCCCGATCATGATCTCGGTACTGATCCCGATCGAAATGCCCAGCATCATCATGATCATCGATAGCTGGATCGCATACGAAAACGTGGCCAGCTGGACCACGCCCATCTGCCCGACAAAATACGTAATGACCATGAAACTGGCCTGCCAGCACAGGTTCTCGCCCGCCGCCGGCAAGCCGATCCGCAGGATGCGCGCCAGCGTCGCGCGCGACAGGCTCACGAACCACCCCAGCCGCACGCCCAGCTTGAGCTGGCGCCGCACCAGCCAGGCCAGCGCCACGCAAGCGGCGGCGCGGCTGATGACGGTCGACAGCGCCGCCCCGATCACGCCCATCTTGGGTGCGCCCAGCAGGCCGAAGATGAGCACCACGTTCAGGATCAGGTTGAGCACGTTCATGCCGATGGCGACGTACATCGCTTCGCGCGTGTGCCCGTGTGCGCGCAGCACCGAGCCGAACGCGATGTTGATCGATTCGAGGAAGAGGGTGCCGCCCATCAGCGCCAGGAAGGGCTGCGCGTACGGCATCAATTGCGGCGGCAGTTGCAGCAGGCGCAGCATGTCGTTTGAAAACGCCCAGATCGCCAGGCTGACGACCATCCCCAGCCAGAAGTTGATCCCGACTGCGGTGGCCGCTACCCGTTCGGCGCCGGCGCGGTCGCCCGCGCCCAGGTAATGGGTCAGCACCACCGCGCTGCCGATCCCGACGAACGAAAACAAGATGATGCAAAAGCCGACGATCTGGTTGGCCACCGCCAGAGCGGCCACCGCCGAATCGCCCAGGTGGCTGACCATGAAGGTATCGACCACGCCCGGCAGGATATGCGAGAGTTGCTCGACAAAAATGGGCCACGTCATGGCGAACAATCCGGCGTTGCGGACTTTGTCAATCTGATGGGAGGACATGCCGAGGTATTTCTTTAAGGGACTGAAAACGTTTCCAAATTATACGCCGCATGAGTCCGATTCAAAAAACGCCCTATGTGGTCAGAAAATCCAGTAAAATACCGGGTTGAAGTTGTAGCCCCTAACAAAGGCAGTGCAGGGCGGCCGGTTTCACTGTCGGGCGCCCTTTGTTTTTTCAGATGGAAAGGTGCATGCGGCCGCCTATGATGGCGCCGGATGCGATCCCGCGAGGATGGCGAAATTGGTAGACGCACCAGGTTTAGGTCCTGACGCCAGCAATGGTGTGGGGGTTCGAGTCCCCCTCCTCGCACCACGAGTTTAATACTATTTTTTGGACGATTTTTACATGGCAACTGCAGTCGAAACCCTGGGTAAACTCGAACGTCGCTTGACGATCTCTTTTCCGCTGACTGACGTCCGTACGGAAGTGGAGAAGCGCCTGAAACAGCAGGCCAAATCGGCCAAGGCACCTGGCTTCCGTCCAGGCAAAGTGCCAATGAAAATGGTTGCGCAACAATACGGCTACCAGATCGAATCGGACGTGCTGAACGATAAAGTCGGCCGCGCATTCAGCGAAGCTGCGAACGAGAACCAGCTGCGCGTTGCCGGTTTTCCAAAAATCGAACCAAAGGAAGATTCCGCCGAAGGCGTGCTGTCGTTCGACGCCACCTTCGAAGTCTATCCTGACGTCGTCATCGGCGACCTGTCCGGCGTCGAGATCGACACCGTGAAAGCCGACGTGTCGGACGCGGAAATCGAAAAGACCATCGAGATCCTGCGCAAGCAGCGCGTGCATTACCACACCAAGGGTGAAGCCGGCGAACACGGCGACGGCGGCGAGCCGATCGCAGCCAATGGCGACCGCGTCACCGTCGACTTCGTCGGCGTGATCGATGGCGTTGAATTCCCGGGCGGCAAAGCTGAAGACTACGCATTCGTGCTCGGCGAAGGCCGCATGCTGCCGGAATTCGAAGCCGCTACCGTCGGCCTGAAGGTCGGCGAAGCGAAAACCTTCCCGCTGGCTTTCCCGGCCGACTACCACGGTGCCGACGTGGCCGGCAAAACCGCCGACTTCACCATCACCCTGAAAAAGCTGGAATGGGCGCACCTGCCGGCAGTTGACGCCGAGTTCGCCAAGTCCCTGGGCATGGAAGACGGCGACCTGGAAAAAATGCGCGCTGACATCAAGGTCAACCTGGAACGCGAAGTCGCAGGCCGCGTCAAGGCACGCAACAAGGAAGCCGTGATGGATGCCCTGGTCAAGGTCACCGAGATGGAAGTTCCTAAAGTCATGATCGCCCAGGATGCGGACCGCCTGGCCGACATGACCCGCCAGGACATGGCGCAGCGCGGCATGGATGTCAAAGACATGCCATTCCCGCAAGAACTGTTCGCCACCAAGGCCGAGCGCCGCGTGCGCCTGGGCTTGATCCTGTCGCAACTGGTTGGCGACAACAAGCTGCAGGCAACCGCTGAGCAGGTCAAGGCACAGATCGAAGATTTCGCTCAAAGCTACGAAGATCCGCGTGAAGTACTGAAGTACTATTACAGCGATCGTCGCCGCCTGTCGGAAGTCGAAGCTCTTGTATTGGAAGAAAACGTCGTTAACTATGTACTCGGTATCGCGAAAGTCACAGCCAAGGCTGTTGCATTCGACGAGTTGATGGGAAGCAACGCACAAGCTTAAAGTCGGCTTTAGGCTGCTTACAAAGGAAGAGACAGGTATGAATCATAATCCGGCATTGGATACACAAGCACTCGGCCTCATTCCGATGGTCGTGGAGCAAAGCGGCCGCGGCGAGCGCTCGTACGATATTTACTCGCGCCTGCTCAAGGAACGCGTGATTTTCATGGTCGGGCCGGTGCATGACCAGATGGCCAACCTGATCGTCGCCCAGCTGCTGTTCCTCGAGAGCGAAAATCCCGACAAGGATATTTCGCTGTATATCAACTCGCCTGGCGGATCGGTCTCGGCCGGCCTGGCGATTTTCGATACGATGAACTTCATCAAGCCGGACGTGTCGACCCTGTGCACCGGGATGGCGGCCTCGATGGGCGCCTTCCTGCTGGCGGCGGGCGCCAAGGGCAAGCGTTTTTCGCTGCCTAACTCGCGCATCATGATTCACCAGCCGTCGGGCGGCTCGCAAGGGCAGGCCTCGGATATCGAAATCCAGGCGAAAGAAATCCTCTACCTGCGTGAGCGCCTGAACCACATCCTGGCCGAACGTACCGGCAAGACGATGGAACAGATCCACAAGGATACCGACCGCGACCGTTTCATGTCGGGCGAGGAAGCCGCTGAGTATGGCCTGATCGACAAAGTCCTTGCGAAGCGCGAATAGCTTGCCAGCGCGGGTCGTCACGGCCACGCGCCGCCCAACCGGCCAGCCCGGGGTGCGGCAGCGTGATCGTGACGTTCACCTGTGGTGTTGCTGAAAAAACGCCCGGCGCTACAACGTTCGGGCGTTTCGTTTTTATTTCGGGTAGCATGCTGTTAGCGCACACTCATGTTGCGCGTCTGTTCGCGTTACATTTATAGCAATTCAAGAGAACCCTGCCCCATGTCAGAAAAAAAATCCTCCAGCGGCGAAAAACTTCTCTACTGCTCGTTCTGCGGCAAGAGCCAGCACGAGGTGAAGAAGCTCATCGCAGGTCCATCCGTCTTCATCTGCGACGAATGCATCGACCTGTGTAACGACATCATCCGCGACGAGACCTCGAACGTCGAAACGGTGGCCGGCGCCAAGTCGGACCTGCCGACCCCGAACGAGATCAAGGAATTGCTGGATCAGTACGTGATCGGCCAGCAAACCGCCAAGCGCATCCTGTCCGTTGCGGTCTACAACCATTACAAGCGCCTCAAGCACCTGGGCAAGAAGGACGAAGTCGAACTGGCAAAGAGCAACATCTTGCTGGTCGGTCCTACCGGTTCGGGTAAAACCCTGCTGGCCCAGACCCTGGCGCGCATGCTCAACGTGCCGTTCGTGATCGCCGACGCCACCACCCTGACCGAAGCCGGTTATGTGGGCGAAGACGTCGAGAACATCATCCAGAAGCTGCTGCAAAGCTGCAACTACGAAGTCGACAAGGCCCAGCGCGGCATCGTCTACATCGATGAAATCGACAAGATTTCGCGTAAATCGGACAATCCGTCGATTACCCGCGACGTTTCCGGCGAAGGCGTGCAGCAAGCCTTGCTGAAACTGATCGAGGGCACCATGGCATCGGTGCCGCCACAAGGCGGGCGCAAGCATCCGAACCAGGATTTCGTCCAGATCGACACGACCAACATCATGTTCATCTGCGGCGGCGCGTTCGACGGCCTGGTCAAGATCATCCAGAACCGTTCCGAAAAGAGCGGCATCGGTTTCTCGGCCAGCGTCAAGAGCGAGTCCCAGCGCGCCAGCGCCGACGTGCTGCTCGAAGCCGAACCGGAAGACTTGATCAAGTTCGGCCTGATTCCCGAACTGGTGGGCCGCCTGCCGGTGGTTGCCGCCTTGTCCGAACTGACCGAAGAAGCGCTGATCCAGATCCTGATCGAGCCGAAGAATGCCTTGATTAAACAGTATTCCAAGTTGCTTGAAATGGAAGGCGCGGAACTGGAAATCCGTCCGGCCGCTTTGCATGCGATTGCCCGTAAAGCATTGGCACGCAAGACCGGTGCGCGCGGTTTGCGTTCCATTCTTGAACATGCACTGCTCGATGTGATGTACGAATTGCCAAATCAGCAGAATGTCATCAAGGTCGTTATCGATGAAAATTCGATCACGAACGGCGCAAAACCTTTACTGATTTACAGCGAAAGCGCCAAGGCATCAGGCGAAAACTGAAATTCTGCGATGCGAACGCAACAAAAGCATTGATTCCTGAATTCTTGACGGTACAATTTACCTCAATAAAAGAATCAGGCTTCACTCGAAAAGCCACTCGCAGCGCAAGCGCTGCGCGGTGGCTTTTTTATTTGATGTTCCGATAAAGTTTTTTCAGATTATTCCGGTTGTATTTGAATCAAGTTGATGAATATTCAAATAACTTGTAGAAATATTTTATCCGCCGGTCTTGTGTTTTGGCAGATGGTGCCAATATCGTCAACACGCTTTCTATAAGGTATGCCATGACAACTTCCAAATTAACCGAGCAAACGACGCTGCCCTTACTGCCGTTGCGCGACGTGGTCGTCTTCCCGCATATGGTGATCCCACTGTTCGTCGGCCGTCCTAAATCCATCAAGGCGCTGGAAGCGGCGATGGAGCAGGGCAAGAGCATCATGCTGGCGGCCCAGAAAGCCGCAGCCAAAGACGAGCCATCCGCGTCCGACATCTACGAGATCGGTTGCGTGGCCAACATCCTGCAAATGCTCAAGCTGCCAGACGGCACCGTCAAGGTGCTGGTCGAGGGCGCCCAGCGTGCGCGCATCAACCACATCAGCGATGCCCCGACCCACTTTATCGCCGACCTGACCCCGCTCAGTTCGGAAATCGGCGACGATTCCGAAGTCGAGGCGATGCGCCGCGCGATCGTCCAGCAGTTCGACCAGTACGTCAAACTGAACAAAAAGATTCCTCCTGAAATCCTCGCTTCGCTGGCAGGGATCGACGACGCCGGCCGCCTGGCCGATACCGTCGCCGCCCATCTGCCGCTCAAGCTCGAGCAGAAACAGGTGATCCTCGAGATCTTCAATGTCGCCAAGCGTCTCGAGCACCTGCTCGGCCAGCTCGAAGGCGAGCTCGATATCCTGCAAGTGGAAAAGCGCATCCGTGGCCGCGTCAAGCGCCAGATGGAAAAATCGCAGCGCGAGTACTACCTGAACGAGCAGGTCAAGGCGATCCAGAAAGAACTGGGCGAGGGCGAAGATGGCGCCGATATCGACGAACTCGAGAAAAAAGTCATCGCCGCCAAGATGCCGAAGGAAGCGCTGGACAAGGCTACCAACGAACTCAAGAAGCTCAAGCTGATGTCGCCGATGTCGGCCGAAGCGACCGTGGTGCGTAACTACATCGACACCCTGGTCAATCTGCCCTGGAAGAAAAAATCGAAGGTCAATAACGACCTGTCGAACGCCGAGAAAGTCCTCGAGGGCGATCACTATGGCCTCGACAAGGTCAAGGAACGCATCCTGGAATACCTCGCGGTCCAGCAACGCGTCGACAAGCTGAAGGCGCCGATCCTGTGCTTCGTCGGTCCTCCGGGCGTGGGTAAAACCTCGCTTGGCCAATCGATCGCCAAGGCCACCAACCGCAAGTTCGTGCGCATGGCCCTGGGTGGCGTGCGCGACGAAGCCGAGATTCGCGGTCACCGCCGCACGTATATCGGTTCGATGCCGGGCAAGGTGCTGCAATCGCTGGCCAAGGTCGGCGTGCGCAACCCGCTGTTCCTGCTCGACGAAATCGACAAGATGGGCGCGGACTTCCGCGGCGATCCGTCCTCGGCCCTGCTCGAAGTGCTGGACCCGGAACAGAACCACACGTTCTCGGACCACTACATCGAAGTCGACTTCGACCTGTCGGACGTGATGTTCGTGGCGACCTCGAATTCGTTCAACATTCCGCCGGCGCTGCTCGACCGCATGGAAGTCATTCGCCTGTCCGGTTACACGGAAGATGAAAAGACCAGCATCGCCCAGCGTTACCTTCTGCCCAAGCAGATCAAGGCGAATGGCCTGAAGGAAGAAGAAATCGCCGTGGCCGAAAGCGCGATCCGCGACATCATCCGTTACTACACGCGGGAAGCCGGCGTGCGTTCGCTCGAGCGCGAAATCTCGAAGATCTGCCGCAAGGTCGTCAAGATGCTGCTGCTGAAAAAGGCCGATAAAAAGGTCACGGTCAACGGCAAGAACATCGACAAGTTCCTGGGCGTGCGCCGTTACGATTTTGGCGTGGCCGAGAAAGAGAACCAGATCGGCCAGGTGGTCGGCCTTGCATGGACCGAAGTGGGCGGCGACCTGTTGACCATCGAGGCGGTGCAAATGCCGGGCAAGGGCGGCGTGATCCGCACCGGCACCCTGGGCGACGTGATGAAGGAATCGATCGAAGCGGCGCGCACCGTGGTGCGTTCGCGCGCCAACCGCCTCGGCATCAAGAATGACGTGTTCGAAAAAGCCGACATTCACATTCACGTGCCGGAAGGCGCCACGCCGAAAGATGGTCCATCGGCCGGTATTGCGATGACCACGGCGCTGGTGTCGGTGTTTACCGGCATTCCGGTGCGGGCCGACGTGGCGATGACGGGCGAGATCACCTTGCGCGGCGAAGTGCTGCCGATCGGCGGGCTGAAAGAAAAACTGCTGGCGGCGCATCGCGGCGGGATTAAGACGGTCTTGATTCCTGAGCAGAACGTCAAGGACCTGGCCGACATTCCGGACAACGTGAAGAACAAGCTCGAAATCGTTCCGGTGCGCTGGATCGACAAGGTGCTCGAAATCGCGCTCGAACGGATGCCGACGCCGGTGGTGGAAGTGCCGGCCGTGGCCGCCGTTGCCGCCGCCACCGCGGTCGATGGCGTGGCCCCGCAGACGGACGTCGTGAAACACTAATTGGCCGCTAGCGCAGTACAGAAGCAAGCGTCCTCGTGACGCTTGCTTTTTTTACGGTTGGTGTGGCTTGACAGGCGGATGGGCGGCTTGTTTAATACGCGCTGCGGATTTCTTTTCGCCGCAACTCTTAGGTAATGGGGCACAAGTGAACAAAACAGAATTGATCGAAGAAATCGCGAAGTCGGCGGACATCACCAAGGCCTCGGCCACGCGCGCGCTCGACGCCATGATCGATGCCGTCACCGCCAGCCTGCAAAAGAACGACAGCGTGACCCTGGTCGGCTTCGGCACCTTCTCGGTGGGCGAGCGCGCCGCGCGTACCGGGCGCAATCCGCGCACCAAGGAAGCGATCAAGATCGCGGCGGCGAAAGTTCCTAAATTTAAAGCTGGTAAAGCGCTTAAAGATGCAGTAAACTAATGTCCTTCGGTGAGGTGACAATCACCGGAGAATGTCGGTAGCACCTGGTGACACAGGTGTGCTTGCGGGGGTTTAGCTCAGTTGGTAGAGCAGCGCCCTTACAAGGCGCGGGTCGGGAGTTCGAGCCTCTCAGCCCCCACCAGAGCCTGGCATGTTGTGAAGTATTTTTTACGGAGTGGTAGTTCAGTTGGTTAGAATGCCGGCCTGTCACGTCGGAGGTCGCGGGTTCGAGTCCCGTCCGCTCCGCCAATAAAAAATACGCTGTTTCATTCGAGGAGTGGTAGTTCAGTTGGTTAGAATGCCGGCCTGTCACGTCGGAGGTCGCGGGTTCGAGTCCCGTCCGCTCCGCCAACGAATAAGAAGAAACGATTTAGGAGTGGTAGTTCAGTTGGTTAGAATACCGGCCTGTCACGTCGGGGGTCGCGGGTTCGAGTCCCGTCCGCTCCGCCAGCATATAGCAGTACGATGGTGCAGTCTCCGTTCGGGGAGTGCGCCGGGGTTCAGGAGTGGCCAGTACGGAACTCCATGGTTCGCACAAGGCGGCCGGGTCCTGGCAGTCCTGTCAAAAAAAGAAGAGGCGAACGAAAGTTCGCCTTTTTTTATATGTGCGTTTTAATCGCATTCCATCGCAATTTTATTTATCTCGAATTGGCAAACCATGTTTGAATTTATTCGCAATCACAAGCGCTGGATCCAGGTCATGCTGGTGTTGCTGGCCGCTTCGTTCCTGGTCGTCGGTGGCATGGCCAGCCGAGAAAACACGGACAGCACCGTTGTCGTGGCCAATGTGAACGGCAAGAAGATCACGCAACCCGAATGGGAAGAGGCGCAGCGCCGGCAGGTCGACCAGTATCGCACCATGATGGGTGCGCAGTTCGACCAGAAACGCTTCGACACGCCTGAATTCAAGCGCGAAATCCTCGATAACCTGATCGCGCAGCGCGCGGTCGAAGCGGAAATCGACCGCAGCCACCTGACCGTGGGCGACGATCTGCTGGTCAACACGATTCAGCAAAACGATCAATTCAAGACCGCCGGCAAGTTCGACGTCGATGTCTATAAAGCGGCGCTGCTCAACGCGCGCATGACGGCGGCCCAGTACGAGGCCAGCCTGCGCCGTGACTTCGTGCTGCGCCAGCTGACCGGCACGGTGCAGGAAACCGCTTTCCTGCCGCGCACGGTCGCCACGCGCATGTCGACTATTTTCGACGAAGAGCGCGAAGTGCAGGAAATGCTGTTCCCGGCCAGCGAGCAGCAGGCCCAGGTCAAGGTCACCGACGAGATGATCAAGGCTTTCTACGACAAGAACGCCACCTTGTTCCAGGTGCCGGAAAAAGCCAAGATCGACTACGTGGTGCTCGACGCGGCCGCGGTCGAAGGCATGGTCAGCGTGACCGATGCCGAAGTCGCCGAATTCTACAAAGCCAACAGCAAGCGCTTCACCACCCCGGAAGAGCGCCTGTACAGCCACATCCAGTTCAAGTTCGCCAAAGACGCGAGCGCGGCCGACAAAGCCGCCGCCAAGGTCAAGGCCGAGGCCGTGCTGGCCGAACTGCGCAAGGCGCCGGCCACGTTTGCCGATGTCGCCAAAGCCAAGTCGCAAGACGTGTCGACGGCCGAGCAGGGCGGCGAGCTGGGCCAGGCGAAAAAGGGCGAGATGATCAGCCCGGCAATCGAAACGGCCGTGTTCAAGCTCAAGCAAGGCGAAATCAGCGACGTGGTCGAATCGGACCAGGGTTACCACATCGTCACCGTCACCAGGCTGGCGCCGGAAACCGTCAAGCCGCTCGACGAAGTCAAGGATGCGCTGCTTGCTGAAGTGAAGAAGCCGAAGATGTCGAAGAAGTATTCGGAGCTGGCGCAAACCTTCACCGAAACCGTGTACGACCAGTCGGCCAGCCTGAAGCCGGTCGCCGACAAGCTGAAACTGAAGATCGAAACGCTCGACAACGTCACGCGCACGCCGAATCCGGCGCTGGCCCAGTCGCCGTTGAACAATGCTAAATTCCTCAGCGCCGTGTTCTCGGACAGCGTGGTCAAGAACAAGCACAATACCGAAGCCATCGAAGTCAAGCCGAGCATGCTGGTCGCGGCCCGCATCGTCGAGTACTCGCCGGCCGCCAAGCGTCCGCTGGCCGAAGTGCAGGACATCATCCGCATGCGTGTGGCGCAGCAGGAAGCGATCAGCCTGGCCAAGAAAGCCGGCGAAGCGAAGATCGCCGCTGCCAGGGCCAGCGGCGACGCCGCCGGTTTCGGCGCGGCCAAGATGGTCAGCCGTGCAACCCAGACGGCGGTCAACCAGGCGGCGCTGCCGGTGGTCCTGAAGGCTGACGCGAGCAAGCTGCCGGCTTATGTGGGTGTCGAGATTCCTGGCATCGGCTACGGAGTGTATCGCATCAGCAAGGTATCGCAGCCGGCCAAGGTCGATGAAGCGCGCCGCACCGCCGAGCAGCAAGAAATCGCCGAGCGCCTCGGCCAGGTCGAGATGCGCGGCTATGTCGATGCGCTGAAAGAAAAAGCCAAGGCCAAGATCATCGTCAAGACCGAGGTGGCCGCAGCCGACGCCAAAGACGCTCCCGCAGCGAAGTAATCGCGCTGTCGCGTCGTATACGAACCCGGTCGCTCGCGCTGCCGGGTTTTTTTTCGCCCGCAGCACAGCGGTGTGTCGCCTGATAATCACCTATCCTCCTGTCGCCATGAACAGCAAACCAGACTCCTCCGCGTGCGGAGACATCTTTTTCGCCAGCGGCCTGGACGCACTCGGCACGCTGCTTGCCGCATCGGGCATGCCGAATTCGGTCGGCGCGTATGCGATCCGGCTCAACAACTTTCCAAGCAGCTTTGAGATTGCCTGGGTCGGCAATTTGTCACCCGAATCTCCTTACGAGGTCGACTGCTGCGGCTACGGCATGCCGCATGAAGCCGTTGCACTCTGGGGCGCGCGGCTGGCAGCCGCCCTGCAAGCAAACGGAATCTTCCCTCCAAGAGTGTGATATTTCTCATGGACGACGGCGAATATGCCGCCACGTTCGACCTGCCCAATCCTGTTTTTCCCTACCATGATTGCGTGTTCGTGCTGCGCCCCGACGAAGCCACTGCATACCAGCAGGTTCAGCACCACGCCGCCAGAGACGACGCGCTTGAGCAGCGTGCCGTTGACCACGCACATCCTTGTCCAGTTGGGGGCCGGGCACGATGCGCACCAGTTGTCCTTCCGCACCGACCGGGACCGTGATCCGCGCGCGGCCTTCCTGCTCGAGCGACTGCGTGTCGAGCAGGGTTCGGCCCTGGCTGAAGGCATAGCCGACGAGGGCGGGAAGGTCGTCCTGGCGTTCGCTGATGCTGGCCTCGATTTTGGTAAGGCCGGCCGCACGGGCGCCGCGCTGTGGCAAAATGCGCCATTCGCTACGCAGGGTAGCTGGCCGGATTGAGGAAACAGATGCAAAAGATGATGTCGGAACTGAGCCGCTTGTACCTTCCCGCGGGCGCCTTGTCGCTCGAGCTGCTCGCGCAGCGCCGCGCGGGACACAGCGCGCTTGCCATCGAACTGGCCGAGGGCGGCATGACGCGTGCGCTGGTGATCCCGTTTCGCAAGATGCCGGGTGCGGGCGAGGCGCAGCACTGGGATCAGTTGTGCGCGCTGGCGAATGGCTTGCAGGCCGAACTCGGGTTTCCCGCGCCGGCGGTGAGCATTTCCGGGTCGGATGGCTATTATTTGTGGATGTCGATGGAAACGCCGACGCCGATCGCACAGGCACGACATTTTCTTGAACTGATCCGCAAGGCCTACGTGCCCGCGATGGCGCCATTTTCCGATGCGGCCGGCGCGGCGGTGGAATTGCCGCCTTGCATGGACCCGCACACCGGCAAGTGGGCCGCGTTCATCGACGCAGGCCTGGGCGCCGCGTTCGCCGAGGAGTCGGGGCTGGAGATGGCGCCGCCGCTGGCCGCCCAGGCGGCCTTACTGGAGCGTCTGGAGCGCATCAGCGCAAAGCAGTTCCAGCAGGCGCTGGAGGTGCTCGGGGCGGCACATGGCGCGCCGGCATTGAGCGCCGCGCGTGCCGTCCCAAGCGCGCCCGATGGTTTGCTGCTGCGCGACGCCACGCTGGAAGATATCGTGCGATTCCTGCATGCGAAAAACATCGAGCCGACATTTCGGCATCTGATCTCTTGAACTCCCGGATAGTGATTCAATAATGGCGCATTCACGACAGTCAGAGCGTAGGCGGCTGACGAACAAATTCCTGCCACGGTGGGGCTTCATTATCCTGACGGGGATAGGGAGCGCCACCGCAGGGGAGATGCGTCACCAGGTTTTCCAGACGCAAAATACGTTTCTGGCTCCTGAAATCAATATTGTTTTGTATAACGATAAGGATTATCCAAGAAAATTCACCGTGGATTTTGGCGCCAATGACGTAAAAAACCCGGCAGCAAACCGCCACTCGTGCCTGTCACGCAAGCCTGTCGCGGTGATGAATGGCCCGCCGTTTGATCAATGGGATCCTTCCGCAAGACCGCGCCCGTATGGCTCTTTTGAACGCTCGACCAGCATGGCGGTGATTCCTGCCAAATCTTTTGCACACCGATACTATCCAGTCGGCTTCTTTTCGCGAATGCCGTGCGAAATCACGCTGACCATTACGGATCAGGCCGACGGTCAAAAAATCGCCAGCCGGATTGTCGTAGCCAAACCATCACAGGAAGAGGACGTCGAGCCGGATGATGTATCGGTTACAGCGACGGCGCAGTCCCAGGTCGAGGACAAACGCCAACTCGTCACGATACTGGTCAAAAACAACGCGGCAAAACCAGTCGCTTTCAGATTGGTGCGGAAAATGCTGCTTGACTGTGATGCTGATATCAGCGACTCCCTGATCAAGGAGGGGATGGAAGGCAGCTTTGTGCGGATCGAAAAGGATTCTTATGCGGCGGTACTCACTGCGGTCACGATGCGCTCCGAGGCTGTTTCCAAGGACTGCCGCCTATCGGCCGAGTTTCAGGGGCTTACGCAGTTGTCCCGGCGCCACCCTTTGCGCCAGGTGACGGTTCCGCTATCGGCAACAGCTCAAGATCGTCACGCGGCGCCCCGTGTAGCCAAATAATGCGGGTATGGAGCTGCTGCTAAAAGTCCAGATCGGGCATTTCATGTCAAAAGGAAATAGTGTACTCTCTGCGTCGCGCGGCAGCAAAAGTACTTTCCTGACAATGCCGCCGGCGTACCTTGGACGTACAGAGCTCGTGCGCCTTTACGACAGAAAAGATGGATTCAAATACCTCCACACCATATGAACCAGCCACCGTCAATGCATAATCACCCGCAGCGTGCTTCCCTTGAGTTTCCGGCGCAACTCAAAAACAGAGCAATGCGCTTATTACAGCGCAATGATAATTGCCCGAACTTGTCGATCATGCTGAAGTCAGGAGCCGATCTCGACCTCTCCATGGAAAGCTGAGAAATGCCGCAAGCAGCCAGACTTGGTGACCTGATCGGTCACACGCCGCCCGCCGATTCCTCGACAGGAGGCGAATCCGGTGGAGCGGGAGGTAGCGGAGGTGATATCACCGGCAAGATCACAGGGCCCTGTTCTGGAAATGTGTTCACTAACGGCATAAAGGCGGCACGAGCGCATGTTGATGTAGCCGTTTGTTCGAAGCACTCGCAGGCGCCATTAAAGATCATTACCGGCAGCCCCACTGTATTCATTAACGGCTTGCCGGCGGCCAGGGTTAGCGACAAGATTGAATGTGGCGCCTTTATTGTGGAAGGGTCGGGTAATGTATTTATCGGTGGCGGCGCAGTTCAGACCGATCCGGTTATTGCAGATGCCGAGGTTGTTCCAGGGATTCAAAGCGCCTTGATGTTGACATTGACCAGTGCCGCCACTGCCGTGTCTGGGGCGCTGGATGCAACTGCAAAAAAGTTGCTTGATTCCGGCTTGGGGCGCAGTGTTACGGCGGCGCTTATGCCTGGATGGATGGAAAATGCGGCTCGTGAAGCAGGGATGTCTGCGCAAGAAAGTTCTGCCCGCTATAACCCGGCTAACGGTTACCCGGTGCCGCAGGTAAATGTCAAAAAGGGCGCTGAAAAACCAATTGCACTCACTTCAAAAGATCAAGTGGTTGGCCAGGGGGGCTTTAGAATCAAATTCAATGCAGGGGTGCCGCAAGACCTCGTCGACGCTGTGTCAAAGAACTTGGGAACGCTGGAAAGCACACTTCCACAACTGTCAAAACGCTTCACCGCCATGAACAAATCGCAGGCAGGGCCAAACGTGACCGTAATGAGTGTTGAAGAACACAACAACGTCTATTTGCCAAAATATACGAAGGACGGAAAGCAAGCGGTGTGGCAGTTGAAGCCACTGTCCTCCGACACGACTCTCATGTGGACGCTCCACAACGACATCGTTGTCGTCAATACTAAGATTGCCTCGGCAGTGCAGCCCTTGCCTGGAGACTGGGCCAGCTCATTCGGGCACGAGTTGTTGCATGAGTGGCAATGGGAGTCGCATCAAATGCCCGAGATGGCCAAACCAGAAATCGACGCCTATCAATGGCAGATTGATAATAATGGGAAATTTGGGGAGCAAAAGGTCTTTTCGGATGATGCACTGAAAGAATCGCTTGATAACTATAAGAAGGGGAAGCACCCTAGTGCTGTACCGAATAAGCGAACGCCTCCTCCGGTTGGGAAGAAATAAGAGCGTGAACAATTATTTATTGGTTGTTCCTCTCTTTCTATTCTGTGCGGCACCTGCGGTAGCAGAGGCGCAAACTCGTCATCTGGTTTTTCAGTCGAATGCGACCTTCCTGGCGCCGGAAGTCAATGTCGTATTGTTTAACGACAAAGCACACCCTGTATCCGTCGCGCTTGACTTCGGAACAAGGGGAGCCGACCTGGACTTGCTGACGGATCAGACATGTTACTCACGCAATCGTGCCGCACAGTTTGCCGGAACGCGTTTTGAAGGTTTTTTTGATAAGGATGGCGTGAAACGTCCCAAGCTGTTTGAAGCGGAATCGACAATTGCCGTCATTCCGCCCGGCGGCTTTGCCCATCGATCTATTCCCGTGGGTTTCTTTTCCTCGCTTCCATGCGAAATTTTATACACGTTGAGGGATCTGCCTGGTGATCGCCGCGTGACGCGTCAGTTCATGGTCAAACCAACAGCGGATGCCCATGTCCAGAATGCCCTCGATGTGAGCGTTAATTCAAGCGTCGAAGATTTTTCGGATAAAAAGCTGATTTCTATAACGCTCTTGTTTAAGAATAGCGCTAACAAGCCCGCGCGTTTCAAACTGATGCGCAAGACTTTGCTCGGATGTGCGGCCGATATCCGCGATGGGATGGTAAGGCAGGGCATGGAGGGCAGCACCGTCGAGATTGATCCGATGTCGTATGCGGCGACAAAAACCGTCATTGAACTTCGCCAGCGCGCCAGCGCGGTGAATTGCCGCTTGATGGTTGAATTCGCGGCGATGGACGGAACGGCCCTTCCTGAGCACCTGCGTAAAATCACTGTGCCGATGAAGCGGCGTGGCGAGTTCAAGTTCTGGCCAAGCGTGATGTTGCATCAATAAGTGTGCCGGTCAGGTGTTCGTTGAGCGCTCCGTTGCCTCGACCTTTCCATTCACGTACGCAACAATCGTGCACCAGTCAGCGGAAGTGTCAGGCAGCCAGTTCCGTGCGGCTAGCCCGGAGAAGAGCGGATAGATCGTGGCGCCTTCTTTCTCGACGATGAAACCGAGCATGCCAATCCAGCCCTCCGCAATGAACCACCATCCGGCGCCTTCGATCGCATGCTGGGGATCGCAATCAAGCGGGCGTTCGACGTAGGCCGATAAGGCCGCGACGGCGAAATCGTAGGACTGCCGGGACGCAGCGCCCACGACGCCGTACGTCCCGTGCAGCGCATGCTGCTCAAGAAGCCGGCGCTTGTTCTCATCGAACGCTCGTACTCGCTGCACAGCCCGGGCTTCGCAGGCCGGGTGAAACCCATGCTTGCCGCAACCGCTGCAAACGCCGGGGCCGAACAGATCGACAGCCTGGTGAGTCAGATAGTGTTCGTGAAACGGTGATCCTTCTCGAACCAGACAATCAGATGGCATGCAAGCGCCGCGCCGCCGCCAGAAAATCGGCTTCGCCAATATCGTCCAGTTCCACCACCTCGGCCTTGCCGACCTGGATGAAATTGCGGTCGATCGAGCGCAGGTAAGCGGGATCGTAATGCGACGCCAGCAGTTCGTCCACCAGCACCGGCATTTGCCCGCCGCTGGCCAGCGCGTGCCAGCTGTCGATCTTGTCGCGCCCGTGCAGCAAGGTCAGGCAGTCGAGCTGGGTATTGAGCGTGTCCGGGCTGTTGGTGAAATGCTCGTAATCCTCCATCAGCAGGCGCACCCGGTTCGGGCGCGACAGCATCAAGGAAACGCAGGGCGATTGCCGCATCTTGTCCATCAGCGCGTCCGGCACGCGCAACTGGCCGACCTTTTTGCTTTCGGACTCCACGAACACCGGCCGCGCCGGGTCGAAGTGGCGCAGCTTTTCCCAGATCGTCGTCTCGAACATCTTTTGCGACGGCTGTGGCTTGCTCGGCAAATTGCCCAGCACCGAGCCGCGATGCGCGGCCAGCTGTTCCAGGTCCAGCACTTGCGCGCCGATCGACTCGAGCACCTGCAGCAGGCGGCTCTTGCCGCTTCCCGTGGGGCCGCAAATGACCTTGAAGTCGGGCCGCGGAGTGTCGAGCAGCGCCGCGCTCACGTGGGCGCGATACGCCTTGTAGCCGCCGTCGAGCTGCACCGCCGGCCAGCCGATCTTGGCCAGGATCAGCGCCATCGCGCCGCTGCGGTTGCCGCCGCGCCAGCAATAAATCAAGGGACGCCATTCCTTCGGCTTGTCCAGGAACAAAGTTTCGATATGGCGCGCGATGTTCTTGGCCACCAGCGCCGCGCCGACCTTTTTCGCTTCGAACGCGTTGATCTGCTTGTACATGGTGCCGACCCGTACCCGCTCCGGATCGCTCAGCACCGGGCAGTTGATGGCGCCGGGAAGATGGTCGAGCGCGAATTCGGACTCGCTGCGCGCGTCGATGATGCAGTCGAACTGGTCGAGCTGCGGCAGCAGGGTCGCAAAATTCTCAAGGGCGGGATATTTCATCGTGATGTCACCAGTGGCAGCATATGCGGCCAGATCGTGGCCAGGATGATCGGATGGGCGTTGGCCGCCGGATGCAGGCGGTCGGGCTGGAACAGCGGCGGCTTGTCGGCCACCCCGTCCAGCATGAACGGCACCAGCGCCGTTTTGTACTGGGTGGCGAGCGACTTGTACATACCGAAAAAGCTGTCGGTGTACTGACGTCCGTAGTTGGGAGGAATGCGCATGCCGACCAACAGCACGCGCGCCTTGTTTTTCTGCGCCAGCTCGATCATGGTGCGCATGTTCGCTTCGGCGGCCGGCACCGGCAAGCCGCGCAAGCCGTCGTTGGCGCCCAGTTCGATGACCACGACGTCGGGCTTGTGCCTGGTCAGCAGGGCCGGCAGGCGTGCGCGCCCGCCACTGGTGGTCTCGCCGCTGATGCTGGCGTTGACGATGGCCGCCTCGATTTTTTCGGCCTTGAGTTTGTGCTCCATCAGCGCGACCCAGCCGGCGCCGCGATTGAGGCCATACTCGGCGGACAGGCTGTCGCCCAGCACAAGCACGGTTTTTGGTGCAGAATAGGCGCTCGCCGAGGCAGCCATCATCAGCAGAGCGCAAACCGACCATTTTTTGAGATAAACAAGCATGCGTGACATTCCTGATTCTTCCAATCGTTACGTAAGTGACCATGCAGGGGCGCCTGCGGCGATCGAGGTGATCGGCCTGTCGAAGCGCGTGGCCGATGCCAGCGGCGAACTGACCATCCTGCACAGCGTCGATTTTACAGTGCAACCGGCCGAGACGCTCGCGATCGTGGGCGCGTCCGGTTCGGGCAAGTCGACCTTGCTGGGACTGTTGGCGGGCCTGGACACGCCATCCAGCGGCAAGGTGATCCTGGCGGGCGACGATATCTTCGCGCTCGATGAAGATGGCCGCGCCAGCCTGCGCAAGGCCAAGCTGGGCTTCGTGTTCCAGTCGTTCCAGTTGCTGGCGCACCTCAATGCGCTGGAAAACGTGATGCTGCCGATGGAGCTGCGCGGCGAAAGCGATGCCAGGGAAAAGGCGGCGGCGATGCTGGGACGGGTAGGGCTGTCGAGCCGCTTGAAGCATTATCCCAAGTTCTTGTCGGGCGGCGAGCAGCAGCGCGTGGCCCTGGCGCGCGCGTTCGTGACCGAGCCGCCGCTGTTGTTCGCCGACGAGCCGACCGGCAGCCTGGATGCGGCCACCGGCGAGGCGGTGATTCAATTGATGTTCGAGTTGAACCGCGAGCGCGGTTCGACCCTGGTGCTGGTGACGCACGACCCGTCGATTGCGGCGCGCTGTGGCAGGACGATTACGATCGCGGGTGGACGCCTGGTTTAACCATCTCCGTTAGCCAGTATCCTATTATCAGTCGTTCCCGGCCTCGGCGGCCCCCTTGGCGGGAACCCAAGTTCGTGCCGAAGCTACAGGTGGCTCGACGAACTTGGGTTCCCGCCTGCGCGGGAACGACGTGGTTCTACCGCGCCAGCGCGTTAAGCACCGCGCGCGCGGCCACCGGCAATTCGCCGGCCGTCAAGCCAATCGGCCCGCTCCCTTGCGCCACCAGGCGCTCGGCCGCCGCGCCATGCACCCACACCGCGCCAATCGCCGCCTCCCACGCCTGCCACCCCTGGGCCAGCAAACTGCCGCACATCCCGGCCAGCACATCGCCGCTGCCCGCTGTCGCCAGGCCCGCATTCCCGGTCGGATTGATCACCACCGCGCCGCCGGCATTGGCAATGACCGTGCCCGAGCCCTTGAGCACCACCACCGCGTTCAAGCGCGACGCCAGTTCGCGCGCCGCGGCCAGCCGGTCGCCCTGGACCACGGCGCTGGTCACGCCCAACAGCCGCGCCGCCTCCAGCGGATGGGGCGTCACAATCGCCGTCGCCTCGCGCTGCGCCAGCCGTCCCTGCAAGTCCGGGCTGTCGGCGATCAGATTGAGCGCATCGGCGTCGATCACCAGCGCCGCCTTGCCTTCAAGCGCCTTGAACAGCACCCGCATCGCGCTCACCGAGTCGCCCATGCCCGGCCCGATCACCAGGGTGGCGTCGCCGCCATCGAAGTCCTGGGCGTCGCGCATCATGATCTCGGGCTGCACGAAATCGACCGCGCCCGCCGGCTCGATGGCCGCCACGAACACCCGCCCGGCCCCGGTAAACAGGGCCGCGCGCGCCCCCCGCAGCGGCGCGCCCCCCCGGCCGTTGGGGCCGCCGCGCCCCGCCCCCGGGCCCCAGCGGGCGGCGGGGGGGGGCCCCCCCCCCCGGGGGGAATAGAAACACCCCCCCCCCCCCCCCCCCCCCCCCCGGGGGGGGGGGGGGGGGGGAATGGTTTTTTGGAAGGGCCCCCCCCCCCCCCCCCCCCCGCGGGGGGGGGGCCGCCCCCCCGGGGGGCCCCCCCGCCATGCCTTTGGCTCCGCCGATCACCGCCACGTCGCCAAAGCTGCCTTTGTGGCTGTTATGCCGGCGCGGCGCCAGGTGGCGCGCAAACAGCGCCGGCTCGTTCAGGCGCGCCCCGGCCGCCGGCCGCTGGCCCGGATCGATGCCCAGTGGCGCCAGCTGCACCTGGCCCGCGTAATCGCGTCCTTCAAACGTATGCAGGCCGGGCTTGTCGCCGATGAAGGTAATCGTGCGCGTGGCCTGGATCGCCACGCCATCGGGGCCGATCACGGCGCCGGTGTCGGCATCGAGCCCGCTCGGCACGTCGAGCGCCAGCACCGGCCGCCCCAGCGCGTTGATGGCCTCGACCAGCGCGCGCAGGTCGCCGTCGATCGGGCGCGCCAGGCCGATGCCGAACAAACCATCGACGATCAGGCCCCAGTCGCGCCCGAGCGGCAGGCTGTCGACAAACAGCGCCTTGCTGGCGCGTACACGCGCCAGCGCCTGCGCGCTGTCGGCCGAGGGCGCGGGGCCGCCGAGGTACAGCACCGTCACCTCGGCATCGAGGTCGGTGTCGGCGCCGGCCAGGTTGGCCGCCACTTCGAGCGCGTCGCCGCCGTTGTTGCCGGGGCCGGCCAGCACCAGGATCTTGCGTCCGGCCAGCATGGCGCGCGCGGCGCTGGCCGCCGCTTCGCCGGCGCGTTGCATGAGCGTGCCGGCCGGTAGACTTTGTGCCATGTTATGTTCGATAGTGCGGATTTCGGCGACGCTGTATAGTGATTTCATCATAACTCCGTTGCAAAGGCGCCAAGATTGCGCCAATTTCAATACACGCTGACTAAAATTTCGGGATGGGCACTACAATATGCGCCATCCCAAACACATTTAAGGATGGCACATGGATTGGCAATTCTGGATCGATCGCGGCGGCACATTTACCGACATCGTGGCGCGTCAGCCTGACGGCAGCCTGGTGACCCATAAATTGTTGTCCGAGAATCCGGAGCAGTACAGCGACGCCGCCGTCGCCGGCATCCGCCACCTGCTTGGCCTCGCCGCCGACGCCCCGATGCCGGTCGACGCCATCGAGGCCGTCAAGATGGGCACCACCGTCGCCACCAACGCCCTGCTCGAGCGCAAAGGCGAGCGCACGGCGCTGGCCATCACGCGAGGCTTTCGCGACGCGCTGCGCATAGCGTATCAGAACCGGCCAAAATTGTTCGATCGGCATATCGTGCTGCCGGAACTGTTGTACAGCCACGTGGTGGAAATCGACGAACGGATCGGCGCCCACGGCGACGTGCTCACGGCGCTCGATGACGCCGCCACCCGCATCGCCCTGCAAACGGCCTACGACGAGGGCGCCCGTTCGCTGGCCATCGTCTTCATGCATGGCTACCGCTACACTGCCCATGAGGCCGCTTGCGCGCGGATCGCCCGCGCCATCGGCTTTACCCAGGTCTCGGTCTCGCACGAGGTGAGCCCGATGATGAAACTGGTCGCGCGCGGCGACACCACCGTCGTCGACGCCTACCTGTCGCCGATCTTGCGCCGCTACGTCGACCAGGTGGCCACCGAGATGCCGGGCGTACACCTGCAATTCATGCAGTCGAACGGCGGCCTGACCGACGCCCGCGCCTTCCAGGGCAAGGACAGCATCTTGTCCGGTCCCGCCGGCGGCATCGTCGGCATGGCGCGCGCCAGCCAGGCGGCCGGTTTCGAGAAGGTGATCGGCTTCGACATGGGCGGCACCTCGACCGACGTGTCGCACTTTTCGGGCGAATTCGAACGCGTGTTCGAAACCCTGGTCGCGGGCGTGCGCATGCGCGCCCCGATGATGAGCATCCATACGGTCGCCGCCGGCGGCGGCTCGCTGCTGCATTTCGACGGCAGCCGCTATCGCGTGGGACCCGACAGCGCCGGCGCCAATCCGGGGCCGGCCAGCTACCGGCGCGGCGGCCCGCTCGCGGTCACCGACTGCAACGTCATGCTGGGTAAAATCCAGCCTGCCCATTTTCCGCGCCTGTTCGGACCAAGCGCCAACCAGCCGCTCGACGTCGAGCGCGTGCGCGCCCAGTTCCTCGCCCTGGCGCAGAAAATCGGCGCCGCCACGGGCGTCACGCCGGCGCCGGAGCAGGTGGCCGAAGGCTTCATCCAGATCGCGGTCGGGAACATGGCCAACGCGATCAAGCAGATCTCGGTGCAGCGTGGCCACGACGTGACCGAGTACGCGCTGACCAGTTTCGGCGGCGCCGGCGGGCAGCACGCCTGCCTGGTGGCCGACGCCCTCGGCATGAAAACCGTGTTCGTCCACTCGCTGGCCGGCGTGCTGTCGGCCTACGGCATGGGCCTGGCCGACCAGCGCGCCATGCGCGAACGCGCGGTCGAACTGCGCCTGCCCGATACCACGCCCGACATGCTGCACGGCTACCTCAGCGCGCTGGGCGACGGATTGACCCGCGAGCTGACCGACCAGGGCGTGGCCGCCGCGCGCATTCGCCTGGTGCGGCGCGTTCACTTGCGCTACGAAGGCACCGACTCGGCCATCATCGTCCTGTTCGATAATCCCGAACGCATGAAGAACCAGTTCGAAGCGGCCTACAAGAAGCGCTTCTCGTTCCTGATGCCGTCCAAGGCGATGGTCGTCGAAGCGGTGTCGGTGGAAGCCATCGGCGCCTCCGACGCCCCGGCCGAGAGCCTGGCGCTGCAGGCCCCGCGTGAAGGCGCGCTCAAGGCGCGCGAGACGGTGCGCATGTTCGGCGCCGATTCGTGGCACAACACGGGCCTGTACAAACGCGCCGACATGCGCCCGGGCGATGTGATCAAAGGCCCGGCCATTGTGGCCGAAGACAACGCCACCACCGTGGTGGAACTGGGCTGGCAGGCCAGGGTCACGCCGCACAATCATCTGGTGCTGACGCGGATCGAAGCGATGCCCGCGCGACGCGCCATCGGCACCACGGCCGATCCGGTGATGCTCGAGATTTTCAATAAGCTGTTCATGTCGATTGCCGAGCAAATGGGACTGCGCCTGCAGAACACCGCGTATTCGGTCAACATCAAGGAACGGCTGGACTTCAGCTGTGCCATTTTCGACGCTGACGGCAAGCTGATCGCCAATGCGCCGCACATGCCGGTGCATCTGGGCTCGATGGGCGAGTCGATCAAGACCGTCATGACCGAAAACGCCGGCAAGATGCGTCCGGGCGACGTTTTCATGCTCAACGACCCTTACCACGGCGGCACCCACCTGCCGGACGTCACGGTCATTACGCCGGTGTTCGACCAGGCCGGCGGCGCGATCCTGTTTTACGTCGGCTCGCGTGGCCACCACGCCGACATCGGCGGCACCACGCCGGGGTCGATGCCGCCGGACTCGGTCTTCATCGAGCAGGAAGGCGTGTTGATCGATAACTTCAAGCTGGTCGACGGCGTCGACGGGCTGCTGCGCGACCTTGAGGCGCGCGCGCTCCTGGGCGGTGCGCGCTACCCGGCGCGCAATCCCGACCAGAACATGGCCGACCTGCGCGCGCAGGTGGCCGCCAACCAGAAGGGCGTGGACGAACTGCGCAAGATGGTCGCGCACTTCGGCCTGGACGTGGTGCAGGCGTACATGGGCCACGTGCAGGACAACGCCGAGGAAGCGGTGCGGCGCGTGATCGGCGCCTTAAAGAACGGCGACTTCACCACGCAGCTCGACAACGGCGCGCAGATCAAGGTGGCGATCCGGGTCGACCAGGCCGCGCGCAGCGCCACCATCGACTTTACGGGCACCTCGCCGCAACTGGCCAACAACTTCAACGCGCCGTCGGCGGTGTGCATGGCGGCGGTGCTGTATGTGTTCCGCACGCTGGTCGACGATGAAATTCCGCTCAACGCGGGCTGCCTGAAGCCGCTGAAGGTGCTCATTCCGCCCGGTTCGATGCTCAATCCGCATTATCCGGCGTCGGTCGTGTCGGGCAATGTGGAGACGTCGACCTGCATCACCAACACGCTGTACGGCGCGCTCGGGGTCATGGCCGCGTCGCAAGGCACGATGAACAACTTCACCTTCGGGAACGCCACATACCAGTATTACGAGACGATTTCGGGCGGCTCCGGCGCGGGCGAGGGTTACGACGGCACCGACGTAGTCCAGACCAATATGACCAACTCGCGCCTGACCGATCCGGAAATCCTGGAGTTCCGCTTCCCGGTGCGGCTCGAGAGCTACGAAATCCGGCACGGATCGGGCGGGGCGGGGCGCTGGCACGGTGGTAACGGCGGGGTGCGCAAGGTGCGCTTCCTGGAACCGATGACGGCCGCGATCCTGTCGAACAACCGCATCCACGCGCCGTTCGGCATGGCGGGCGGCAGTCCGGGCGCATGCGGCGTCAACAGCGTGGTGCGGGCCGACGGCAGCGTGGAACTGCTGGCCCACATCGGTAAAACCGAGATGGCGGCGGGCGACCTGTTTGTGATCGAAACCCCCGGCGGCGGCGGCTTTGGCGATTTGTGCTCCAAAAGTTTGTAATATTGGCTACACTTGTGACTTGGTACACAATTTAGTGTCAGATCAATAAAGGTTAGATTTTGGAATCACATGAGCAAAACGGACCTCGGCGGGTCGAGCCGAGCCTGACACCGGACGATGCGACGTTCGATCCTGCGCCACCGGCGCCTGCCGCGAAGCTGCCTGTGCCGTCCTTGCTGCCCGAGGAGCCCGAGGAGCCCGAGGGTCCGCCGGCGCTGTCGGGCATCCTGCAGGAAAAACCGCCCGCGGACAACTGGGTCGGCACGGCGGTGGCATGGGGCGGCGGCGCGCTTGCGCTGGCGGCCCTGATTGGCGGCGGCTTGTGGTTCAATGCCGAACGCAAGCTCGACGACGCCATGCATGCGGTGGCGATGAGCGCCAGGGTCGATCCGGCGGCGCCGGCCAAGCCGCTTGCCAAGCCGCAGCCGAAGGCTGCGCTCGCTCCGCTAGGCACCGAACCGGTGCCGGACAACACCTCGCCGCCGCCGGGCCGGATCACGCCGGCGCCGGAACCGATACCGCCGCTGGTGGTCTTGCCGCCGGAGCCGGAAAAGCCGGTGGTCAACAAGCCGGTCGAGATTGCGCATGTGGAAAAGCCGCTACCGGTACCGAAACCGAAACCGAAACCGAAACCGGCGCCCACACGTGCGCATCCGCTGGCTGCCACCGTGGTAAAAAAAGCGCCTGCGGCCAAGCCGGTGGCGAAAGCCAGGGCGCCCGCGATTCCGACGAAAAAGCCGCTCGCAAAGGCAAAAGCGCCTGTGGCGCCGGTCAAGCCGACGGCCAGGAAAAACATGCCGCCGGCGCCAGCGAAAGCCGCAGCGAAAAAGAAGCTCGCCGTCGTTCCGGCAAAAGCTGGCGTCAAGCCCAAAGTGGCAGCCAAGCCAGCGGCCAAGCCTGCCGTGAAGGCCAAACCCGCCCCTGCGAAACCGGTAGCTGGGCATCAGCCGGCGTTCAAGCTGCACACCCCGGCCAATGCCGATCCGTGCAAGAGTGGAGGACTGGCGCGCGAGTGCTGAAGCGCTGTCCGGCAAGCGGAACTCTCTGACGGCGAGCCGGTGACGATTGCCGTTCCGGTCGCCGGCCATCGCGCCGTAGTGCGGGTGATTATTTCCAGCCGGGCATCTCGTCGCGTGTCAGCACATTCCGCATCAATGTTATCGAAATGCTAATGCCTTGTAGTTGCTGCGGGTAAAATGCCGGCACAATCCGACTCGCACACGCACGCCATCATGCCGACCCGGCCCATCCTGATCCGAAATCATTTCCAAGCCGACGACGCATATGGCGATCTGCTCCTTATTCATGAGGGCGTGGCGCGCGCCATGGAGCCAGCGCTGGTCCAGGTGCTGGGGCCGTTCCGGGACGACGGACGTGGCGGCCTGATTGCCGCCGCCTCGGCCGGCGACGATGCATGCGGCTACATCAACGCGACCGGCGACTGGCTGGTGGCGCCCGATCTGGACGACGCGTACACGTTCAGCGACGATGGCCTTTCCCGCTTCCGCAAGAACGGCCTTTGGGGCTACATGAATCTGCTTGGCCAGTGCGTCATCGCACCCAGGCATGAGGCGGTGAGTGCGTTTGCGCACGGGCTGGCGGCCGTGAAAGTGTCTGCGACCGCCTGGCGCTATATCGATCTGCACGGCCAGTTCGCCTTCGACGGCAGCTTCTTCAACGCCGGGCAATTCGTCGCGAACGGCCTGGCCGCCGCGCGTTTGAGCGAACAAGACAAGACCGGCTACATCGGGCGCGATGGACAGTGGATCATCGCTGCGCAGTTTGACGATGCGCTCGGGTTTTCCGTCCACGGCGTGGCGCCGGCGGCGAGCGCGCCGGACATGTTCGGCCTGATCGACACGGCAGGCAACTCGATTGTGCCACCGCGTCATGACCGGATCGACCAATTCAATGCCGACGGACTTGCATTTTGCATTCAGAAGGGCTTCACGTTCGGTTATCTGGATGCCAGCGGCAAGCATGTGCTCAAGGATCAGTCCTGCCACCTGTCCACGACGATGAGCTGTGGAATCGTCAAATATGGCGAAAAAACTTTCTTCAAGGCCGACGGGAGCGAACTCGACACGCCATATGTTTATTGGGAACGGATTTCACCAGGCACGGGTTTGCCATCGGCCACGGATCCCCTGCAGCGCAAGCTCCCACCGGAATCGATGACGGCGCCCTGATATGGGGTCTCGTGCGCACCGACGGCGTGTTCCTGCCGGCGCCGAAAGAGCTCATCGAAGTATTCTCGTCCGACGGCGCACTGTGGCTTCCAGAGACGAATACGCCGCTGGCGCCGTTTCTTGGGCACGATGGCGTGGTGCTGCTCGACCGCGACGCGCGCGTGGCGTACCGCTGGCGGCGCGAGCATGGCGACGCCGGCCAGTTCGCCGCGCTCTACGATCACGCGGGACGTTTGGTGTGGCAGGGCCGCCCGCGCGCGGAGGTGGCCATGCCGCCGGTCTTCTTCGCA
This sequence comes from Massilia genomosp. 1, assembly GCF_011682185.1. Classification (NCBI taxonomy): domain Bacteria; kingdom Pseudomonadati; phylum Pseudomonadota; class Betaproteobacteria; order Burkholderiales; family Oxalobacteraceae; genus Massilia; species Massilia genomosp. 1. The sequence continues at coordinate 56,355 of NZ_WHJF01000007.1, read as the reverse complement.
GCCGCTCATCGAGCGCGCGGACCTGCTGGAGAACATCCGCGACGACCTGCTGGCGCAACTGGAGGCGCACTTCGGTCCCGCCGATGACGCTTGCGACCATATCGGCGCGACCGGCCTGGATGGCGAATCCGGCTGGGCCTTCGCTTTGCCGGTGGCATTGCCGGGCACCGGTTCCGGCGCGCCGCACGAGAATCGTCTCTGGCTCACCATCTGGACCCAGGGCGACAGTGGCGACGGCAATACCTGGAACGAGATCTGGCTTACCTGCGCGCCGACGCCGGACGCCCTGGCCGCCGCGCTGCGCGCCCGCGCAGCTTGACCCTTCCGGTCAGCTCGAAATACCGTACTTGCGCTGGGCGCCGTGGTAATCCTCGGTCAGGCCCGGCAACAGCGGATTGCCCGGATCGATCTTGCGCACGGCCTCGATCTGGCTGATGCACACTTCGGCCAGCGGATGATCCCAGCCCAGGTCTTCGAGCTGGCGCAAGATCGCCTTGGCCAGGGCCAGCATGACCTGCACGTTCTTGGGCGCCATGTGCTGCGCTTCGAGCAGGGTCTGCACCGCGCCCTTGACGTCGCCCATATTGCCTTTTTCGGCGGCCAGGTCGAGCAGTTCCTGCACCTGGGTCATCAGGCGCGAGTTCATGCCTTCGGCCAGGTCGGGACGGCCGGCCTTGACGAACACGCTCATCGCATCCTGCATCGACACCTTGCTGTCGACATCGTTCATCACCGTGAGCATCACTTCCGCCGCCGCGTTATCGAGCCGGTTCGACAGGCAGGTGCGCGCCAGGCCAATCTTGAAGTCGCTCGATAAACCCTTGGACAGCCGCACCGCCGCCACCGCCGCGTTCAGTTCCGTCACCGCCGCCGGGGTATTGCCGGCCGATTCATGCAGCAGCGCCACCGAAATGGCCTTGCAGGCGTCGATCGCGGCATTGCCGCGCAATGACTTTTCCATATCGCGGATGACGCTGCCGGCCTGGTTGGCGTCGCCCTTTTTCAGCAGCGTCTTGACCAGCTTGACGTGGTCTTCCGGATCGCGAAATTCAGAGTATTTGGACTTCGATACCACCTGTTTGAACGATTTTTCGGCCACCACCACGTCGCCCGCTTCCAGCGCCACCTCGCCCAGGCGGCGCAGGCGGCGCACCATGTGCGGCGAAATCGCCACCGCTTCCTCCAGGGTTTTCTGGGCGCGATAGGCGGCGCCGTTCATTTCGTGGCATGTGGCCAGCAAGTCGTAGGCGGCCATGAACTTCGGATTGTCTTCGATGAGCTTGGTGACAACGGCCTCGGCTTCCTCGATCTTGTCCTGCGCAAACAGCGCCCTCGCCAGGCCCAGGCTGGCCCAGCCGATCGACTTGCTGGCCAGGATGCCGGTATAGATATCCTCGGCCTGGGGCAACTCGCCCAGTGTCACATGCATGTCGGCGCGCAGGCGGGCAAAATCGGCCACATGGCGCGGGTGCGACGTTTCGCCGGCCGCCGCCGACTTGATCGCCTCGCGCAGGTTGCCCTGGCCGATCAGCTGATAGGTCGGCAGGAACACCGCGCGGCGCTCGATGGCGCGGTTGATGCGCACGCTGAGCGTGTCCACTGTGAACGGCTTGAGGATGTAGTCGGTCGGGGTCAGTTCGGCGGCGCTGACCACCTTGCTGTAGACGCCTTCGGAGGTGATCATGATAAAAATGGTACCGAGGCCGATCAGCTTGTGATGGCGCATGTCTTCCAGTAACTGCTGGCCATCCTGGCCGCTGTCCGCGCCGCCGCCCTCGAGGTCGTATTCGCACAAAATGAGGTCGTAATGGCGCTTCCCGACCTGCTTGATGGCCGTGCTGGCGTTGACGGCGAACTCGATTTTCGTGATGCTGGACTGCACCAGCATGTTTTGCAGGCTGCCGCGCATGCCCGGATTCGGGTCGATCACCAATACGGACAAGTTGCTGTTATCTTGCATCTGTTCACTTTCGTGCCCCTCGAACAGGGGTAGTACGCCTATTAACGGTTCGTGCGGGAAACTCTTGAAACCCTACGATACGCTAATGTCGGCGCCGTCGGCAACTGTCACACGTGGGGACCTCGAAAAACCGACTGCGCGGCGCAATTTTCGCCCTGCGATGCTCACCGTACCTTCGTACGGCTGCGCTTCTTGGGCAAAACTTGCGCCGCTCGCTACGGTTTTTCGAGGTCCCCATTAGGGCGGTGAGGCGAATACGCCGCGCTGCCGGGGTAGCAACACGGTATAATGTCGGCCTAAAGGATTCCAGCCCTGCCCAGTTTCGTGCCTTCATTACCTTTAACCCCGCAGCCTCGCTGCATCAACCACCTTCCAACCATGTTGATACTACCGGGTTCCAATGCCCTGTCCGTATTTCGCAGCCAACGCCTCCTGAGCCAATTGCAAGCTGTCGCCCCGGCGATTACGGCGGTCCAGGCGCGTTTTTATCACTTTATCGATACCAGCGCCGCGTTGTCGGCCGAGGACACGTCGCGCCTGGATGCGATGCTGACCTACGGCGAAGCGGCCGCGGCAAGCCCGCGCGAGGGCGTGACGGAAGAATTCTTCGTCATCCCGCGCCTGGGCACGATCTCGCCGTGGGCATCGAAAGCGACCGATATCGCGCACAACTGCGGCATGGCGCACGTACACCGGATCGAGCGCGGGATCGCTTTTTCGATCAGCCTGAAAACCGGCCTGCTGGGGTCCAGCATCGGCGCGGCCAAAAAGCTCGCCGATCTTGAGACCGAGGCTGTCGCAGCGCTGCTGCACGACCGCATGACCGAAAGCGTGCTGCGCAACGCCGACCAGGCCTCCGAGCTGTTCCGCGAACTCGAAGCGCGTCCGCTGGAATCGGTCGACGTGATCGGCGCCGGCAGGCACGCGCTGGAAAAAGCCAACACCGAACTTGGCCTGGCCATGTCGGACGACGAAATCGACTACCTGTTCCAGGCCTTCAGCATCGCCGGGCGCAACCCGACCGACGTCGAACTGATGATGTTCGCGCAGGCGAACAGTGAACATTGCCGCCACAAGATCTTCAACGCCGACTGGATCGTGGACGGCTTCTCGCAACTGAAGACGCTGTTCCAGATGATCAAGAACACCCACGAGTTGCAGCCGAAGGGGACCATCGTCGCCTATAGCGACAACTCGTCGATCATGGAAGGCGCGACCGTGATGCGCTTCTATCCGCGCGGCGCCGGGCACGAATACGCCGCGTCGACGGAACTGACGCACACCCTGATGAAGGTCGAGACGCACAATCACCCGACCGCGATTTCGCCATTCCCCGGCGCCTCCACCGGCGCGGGCGGCGAGATCCGCGACGAAGGCGCGACCGGGCGCGGCGCCAAGCCGAAAGCCGGCCTGACCGGCTTTACGGTGTCGAACCTGATGATCCCCGACGCCGTGCGTCCGTGGGAAAACGCGGCCAACGTCACCCAGCCGGTCGGCCAGCGCGCCGAGGCGGCGGCCTACGGTAAGCCTGACCGCATCGCTTCGCCGCTGCAGATCATGATCGAAGGCCCGCTCGGCGGCGCCGCGTTCAGCAACGAATTCGGACGTCCTGTGTTGGGCGGCTACTTCCGCACCTACGAACAGAACGTCGGCGCGCTCGCCGCCGGCCTGCCGGACGCGGTGTTCGGCTACCACAAGCCGATCATGATCGCCGGCGGCATCGGCAACATCTCGGGCCAGCACACGCACAAGAACGACATCCCGGTCGGCAGCCTGCTGATCCAGCTCGGTGGTCCGGGCATGCGCATCGGGATGGGCGGCAGCGCCGCGTCGTCGATGGCGACCGGCACCAACACGGCCGACCTGGACTTCGACTCGGTCCAGCGCGGCAACCCGGAGATGGAACGGCGCGCGCAGGAAGTCATCAACGCGTGCTGGCAGATGGGCGCCGACAATCCGATCATCTCGATCCACGATGTGGGTGCGGGCGGCTTGTCGAACGCTTTCCCGGAAATCACCAACGACGCCAAGCGCGGCGCGATTTTCGACCTGCGCAAAGTGCCGCTCGAAGAAAGCGGCATGGCGCCGAAAGAAATCTGGTCCAATGAATCGCAGGAACGCTACGTGCTGGCCATTGCGCCGGACAGCCTGCCGCTGTTCGCCGCCATGTGCGAGCGCGAGCGCTGCCTGTTCGCCGCCGTCGGCGTGGCCACCGAAGAACGCCAGCTCAAGCTGATCGATGCGGAACTGGGCAACTCGCCGGTCGACATGCCGATGGACGTCTTGCTCGGCAAGCCGCCCAAAATGCTGCGCAACGTCACCCACGTGCATAACGAATTTCCGGCGCTCGACCTGACCGGGCTCGATCTGCTTGACGTGGCCAAACGCGTGCTGCTGCTGCCTGCGGTGGCCGACAAGTCGTTCCTGATCACGATTGGCGACCGCACGGTGGGCGGCACCACGGTGCGCGACCAGATGGTCGGCCCGTGGCAGGTGCCGGTGGCCGATTGCGCCGTCACCGCCATGAGCTTCGAAGGCTATCTGGGCGAAGCGATGGCGATGGGCGAACGCACCCCGCTGGCGGTGATTAACGCCGCCGCGTCGGGCCGCATGGCGGTGGGCGAAGCGGTGACCAACATCGCCGCCGCGCCGATCCGCGACATCTCCGACATCAAGCTGTCGGCCAACTGGATGGCCGCGTGCGGCCAGCCCGGGCAGGACGCCGCGCTGTTCGACACTGTGAAAGCGGTCGGCATGGAACTGTGCCCGGCGCTGGGGATCAGTATCCCGGTGGGCAAGGATTCGCTGTCGATGCGCACCACCTGGCGCGATGAAGACACGGCCAAGGCGGTGGTCTCGCCGGTGTCGCTGATCGTCTCTTCGTTTGCGCCGGTGTACGACGTGCGCCGTTCGCTCACGCCGCAGATCAAGATGGATGCCGGCGAGACGGCGCTGATCCTGATCGACCTCGGACGCGGCAAGAACCGCCTCGGCGCTTCTGCGCTGTCGCTGGTGATCCAGCAGCTCGGCAACGAGACGCCGGACGTGGACAGCGCCGATGACCTGAAAGGCTTCTTCGCCGCGATCCAGCAGTTGAACGCCGACGGCAAGCTGCTCGCGTACCACGACCGTTCCGACGGCGGCCTGTTTGCGACGCTGTGCGAGATGGCGTTCGCGGGCCGCAGCGGCTTGTCGGTCAACCTCGACATCCTCACTTTGGAGGCCGGCCATGGCGCCGACTGGGGCGATGCCAAGAACTGGGCGGGCCAGGTGGCCGAACGGCGCAACGAGCAAACCCTGGGCGCCTTGTTCAACGAGGAGCTGGGCGCCGTGATCCAGGTGCGCGCGGACGAAAAATCGGCCGTGATGAATGTGCTGCGCGAGCACAACCTGGGTGCGTGCAGCCATATCATCGGCAAGCCGAACGAGCGTGGCGTGATCGAATTCACGCGCGACGCCAAGGTGATTTATACCGAAGCGCGCAGCGCGCTGCACCGCGTGTGGAGCGACACGAGCTGGCGCATCGCGCGCCTGCGCGACAACCCGGCGTGCGCCGATGCCGAATACGATCGCCTGCTGGACGAAACCGATCCGGGGATCACGCCGAAGCTTAGTTTTGATGCGAGCGAGAACATCGCCGCGCCGTTCGTGGCGACCGGCGTGCGTCCGCGCGTGGCGATCCTGCGCGAGCAGGGCGTCAACTCGCATATCGAAACCGCGTGGGTGATGCACCAGGCCGGATTTGCGGCGGTCGATGTACACATGAGCGACCTGATTGCCGGCCGCGCCAGGCTGGACGACTTCCAGGGCGTCATCGCCGTCGGTGGTTTTTCGTATGGCGACGTGCTCGGTGCGGGCGAAGGCTGGGCCAAGACGATTTTGTTCAACGCGCAATTGGCGGAACAGTTCGCGCGCTTCTTCAACCGTGGCGACACGTTCGGGCTGGGCGTGTGCAATGGTTGCCAGATGATGAGCAACCTGAAATCGATCATTCCGGGCGCGCACGCGTGGCCGAAGTTCACGCGCAATAAATCGGAGCAGTTCGAAGCGCGCTTTGCGATGGTCGAAGTGCTCGATTCGCCGTCCATCTTCTTTAGCGGCATGGCCGGTACGCAGGCGGCGATTGCGATTGCCCACGGCGAGGGTTTTGCCGACTTCTCGCAGACGGGCGATATCGACGCGGTGGTCAAGGCGATGCGCTTTGTCGACAACCGTGGCGCGGCGACGGAAGCCTATCCGTTCAACCCGAACGGCTCGCCGCAGGGATTGACGTCGGTGACGACGGCGGACGGGCGCTTCAGTGTGTTGATGCCGCATGCCGAGCGCGTGTTCCGGTCGGTGCAGCAGTCGTACCATCCCGCGTCGTGGGGCGAGGATTCGCCATGGATGCGCATGTTCCGCAATGCGCGCAAGTGGGTGGGTTAAGCCAAGGTGGATGTAGAACGTAGAACGTAGAACGCGACCACCACCCTCAAAACCGTCATTCCCGCCTGCGCGGGAATGACGGTTTTGCGGTTAACGGCTAATGCTTGCGCTTACCCTTGACCTCACCCGCGACTTAAACTGAAACTGAAACTGGAGCATCTCAATGAACGTAACAATCGAAGAAATCGACAGCGCATCCATGCGCCCGATCGGATCGAGCCCTCAACCGAGTTTCGTGGTCCACTTCCGCAGCGCCGCATTCAGCGGCATCGCCCGGCTGGTCCCGGCGCTCGAACGCGCCGAAGACTGTCTCGGCCAGGAGTTCAACGTGGAGATCTGCCAGGGTTCGGTCACGCAATTCGGCGTGCTCGATCAGCCGGCATTGAACGCGGTGGAAGCGCAGGACACACCAGGGTCATTCAAGGTCACCGGCATCGTCGAAAGCCAATCGGCCGACCCGGGTGCGCAACGCTACGGCTTCATCACGGCTGGCGAAGCCTGTTTCTGCTTGTCCGAAGCAGAAATGGGCGGCCTGTGGCCCGAGCCGGAGAGTATCGTCTCTTTCATCGCACACGATGTCACCCTGTGGGACGAGGCGCTCTAGGAACGGGACTCGCGCCCCGTTCCTGAAAGCCGAAGCCGATCTACAGCAGCGGCGCAATAAACGCAAAAAAGCCGCCAAGCAGATACAGGCCGACCGCGCCCGCATACACCCGCGCGGCCGACCTGCGCGTACTGGCGCACCTGGCCGCCAGCGCCCGATCGGCCGGGCAGGGCAGCGAGCGGGCGCGCCACTGCATCGCGCCGGACAGCACCAGCATCACGGTGGCGCATCCGAACACAAGTTCCTTGTGCTCCGAGAACCACACCAGTTGCGGCACCGCCGCGATCACCGATGAGAGTGCGGCACCTGCGCCCAGCGCCACCAGCACGGCCGGCAGCGCGCAGCAGATCAGCGTGCTCGCGCTGGTCAACAGCGACAGCAGCGACGCCGCCGACGTCTGCCTCAGCCCGGCGCCGCCATCCGCATCGCTCATTTGGCCGCCGCGGCTTTGAGCTCGCCGGCCGTCTGGCTCACCGTTTCGATCCCCACCACGTCATAACCGGCATCCTTGACCACCGCCTTGACCGTGTCCGGCGCCAGCGATTGACCATCCTTGATCTCCACGGCGACAACGCGGTCCTTGAGGTTGACGTACACGTCCTTGGTTTGAGGCAGCTGGCGCAGGTGCTTTTCGATGCCCTGGGCGCAGAAGGCGCAGACCATGCCGTTGACCTCGGCCTTGAGCGTTGGCGCCGCCTGGGAAGATGAGGCTGCCGCGAGCAGCGTGCTTGCAAGTAGTTTTCGCATGATGGTTCCTTAAAAGATATACATGAAGTTGAAGCGGGCCTGGCGCATATTGTTCACGCCCGCTTCGATAAAGTAGCGCTTGTTGATCAGCCGCAGCATGGGCGTGACGTCGGTCCGCTCGCTCAGCCCATGCATGCGGCGCGCTTCGACCACCAGCCAGGGCTGGGTCTGGTCGTAGCCGGTTTCGTAGAACGAGAATCCGGCGCGCGCCGAGCTGAAGTCGTGGTTGACGCCGCTGGCCCGGTACAGACGGTGCGTGGCGGCGAGGTAGACGCGGGTGGTCTCGTAGTCGAGCTGGACGCCCGGCGTGGCCATCGGACGGGTGGGACCGTCGCCGCGCAGCGCGCCGACGCCACCCATGAACCAGACATTGGCTTGCGCGTGCCGCATGTTCCAGCGTTTGAGCAGGCGCGTGTAGGTCAGTTCGTCGACCTCACGCGTGATGCCGTGGTCGTCGGCGCGCATCCAGGTGGCGCTGGCGCCCACGGCGTCGCGCGGGGTGAAGGCGTAGTTGACGTACAGCTCGCGCCAGTTCGGGCCGGCGTCCGCCATGGCCATCCATGCGCCCTTGAAGCCCATGGGTGCGGCGTGCAAGGGAAGGGCGGCCGCCAGCAGCACGCCCAGCGTGCAGTGCCTTAGGGTTGTGTTGTGCATTGCGCGTCCTGTTGATGAAAGGGCTGGCGTGGCAGCCAGGCTTCGTCGGGATCAGGACAGCGGGCGGGGAGGGCGTTGCGGCCCGTCGGGAATGAAGGAGTCGTGGAAATGAACCGGCGTGGCGGCTGCAATGCCGCCCTGGGATGGCATCGCGGCCGCCGGCACGCGCTCCGGCAGGGCCGGAGCCGGGGCGGCCATGCAGCCGAGCGCCGCGCCGCAATGGGAGTCGGACGCCTGCACGTCGCTGTCGTGATCGCAGCAGTCCATCATCTGCATCATCTGGCTGGGACAGGCGCATGCCGACACGGACGCGCCGATTGCCTGGAAAGGCATCAGCACGAGCAGGAGGCAGGCGAGCAGGCGACGGAAAGCGGAGCGCATGCGCCATCATACCAACAATCCGGGCCAATGGTTCGGCCCACGCCGAACCTTCGGGCGCATGCGCGGCGGTATAGTTGAGCCTTCAACCAGAGAGGACCATCATGACCATCGCTTGCTTCATCCGTTACGACATCGACCCGTTCCAGCGCGAGGCCTTCCGCGAATACGCCGACAACTGGGGCCACATCATCCCGCGTTGCGGCGGTAACCTGATCGGGTACTTCCTGCCGCTCGAAGGGACCAATTACGAAGCCTGGGGCCTGGTCGGCTTCGACAGCCTGGCCGCGTACGAGGCTTACCGCGCGCGCCTGCGCATCGATCCCGACAGTCGCGCCAACTTCGCCATGGCCCAGGAAAAGCGCTTCATCCTGCGCGAAGAGCGCACCTTCACCGAAGTGGTCGAAGGCGCCTTCCAGCGCGCGGCGCAATGATCGCCGTGATCTTCGAGGTCGTTCCGCACGACGACCAGCGCCAGGCTTACCTCGACGCCGCCGCCAGCTTGCGCGGGCATCTGGAGCAGATGGATGGCTTCATGTCGATCGAGCGCTTCCAGAGCCTGGCAACGCCCGGCAAGATCCTGTCGCTGTCGTTCTGGCGCGATGAAGACGCCGTGCGTGCCTGGCGCAACCACGGCCTGCACCGCGCAAGCCAGGAGCAGGGGCGCGCGTTCATTTTTGCCGATTACCGCTTGCGGGTAGCGGCGGTCCTGCGCGACTACGGGATCGATGAGCGCGCCGAAGCGCCGCCCGACTCGCGCGCCCGCCACGACGCGCCGCCCGTGGCCTGACTTACCTGACCTTGATGACGACCTTGGCCCTGGCCCGCCCGGCCTCCACAGCGCGGCTTTGTCGATCAGCTCTATTTTGTGGTAAGGCGCTTGTACATTCTGTTGGCATGTTGCGTACACCGTCCGCCGGCGCCTTGCCTTTGTGACAGGCGTAAAAAAAGCGCATCGGACGATGCGCTTTTTTCAGAGAGGCAGACCAGGAATTACTTGATCGACGCCTTCTTCATCAACTCTTCGCGGAACGCTTGCAGCTTGCGCTGTTGCAGCTGTTCGGCGATTTGCTGTTTGACTTCTTCCATCGGCGGAATCTTGGCCGTACGGGTGTCTTCCAGCTTGATGATGTGGTAACCGAACTGCGACTTGACCGGGGTGTCGGTGATGGCGCCTTTTTGCAGGGCAACCATTGCTTTCGAGAACTCAGGCACGTAACCAGCCGGGCTGGCCCAATCCAGATCGCCACCGTTGGCGGCCGAGCCGTCTTTCGACGAGGCCTTGGCCAGGTCTTCGAACTTGCTGCCGGATTTCAGCTTGGCGATGATGGCCTTGGCTTCTTCTTCGGTCGGCACCAAGATGTGCTTGGCGTGGTATTCCTTGTCGCCCATCGTGGCTTTGAACTTGTCGTACTCGGCCTTGATTTCGGCATCCTTGACCGGGTTCTTTTTCACGTAGTCAGCCAGCATCGCGTTGATGATGATGCTCTGACGGGCGTTTTCGAGCGCGGACTTGACTTCAGGACGGATGCCGAAGCCTTGCTTGTCGGCTTCCTGGATCATGACTTCACGGCCGATCAGGTCTTTCTTGATGGCTTCGCGCAGTTGCGGGGAATCGGTTTGCTTGCCTTGGGCAACGACTTGCTTGACGACTTGGTCTACCTTGGCGGCAGGAATGCCTTTACCGTTGACGGTAGCAATATTTTGCGCGAACGCAGGCGCGGCGGCGAGCGCGAGCAGGGCTAACAACAGGCGGGCAGGCTTCAACATCATTATCTTGGATCCTTTATCAATACAAAAGTAAGCGGCTGGACGGGATCATACCGCCAATCGGTCCAGCGAGCCGGCGCACGCGTGCGCCGCGGCAATCATGCGCCGTGCACCGGTCTATTTGACCGACGCTTTCTTGACCATGTCATCCTGATAGGCTTGCAGCTTCTTCTGCTGCAGCGAATCGGCGATCTGCGGCTTGACTTCGTCGAACGCCGGCAGTTTGGCGGCACGGGTGTCGTCGAGCTTGATGACGTGGAAACCGGCTGGCGTTTGCACCGGGTTGTCGCCGACCTGGCCATTTTTCAGGCTGACGAAGGCGTCGCTGAATTCTTTCGGGAACGACGATGGCAATGCCCAGTCGAGGTCGCCGCCATTGTTGGCGGTGCCGCTGTCCTTGGAGGTCTTGGCCAGGTCTTCGAACTTGGCGCCGCCCTTGAGCTTGGCGATGATGGCCTTGGCGTCGGCTTCGTTCTCGGCCAGGATATGGCGGACATGGTATTCCTTGTCGCCGGCCTGCGACTTGTAGCGATCGTATTCGGCCTTGATGTCGGCGTCGCTGACGGCGTTCTTGCTCACGAAGTCACGCACCAGGGCGTTGATGACGATGGTCTGGCGTGCGCTCTCGAGCTGCTGCTTGACGGTGGCGTCTTTCTCGAAACCCTTCTTGACGGCTTCTTGCATCATCACTTCGCGGGCGATCAGGTCTTTCTTGACCATTTCGCGCAGCTGTGGGGAATCGGGCTGCTGGCCTTGGGCGACAACTTGCTTGACGACTGCATCGACGCGGGCCGAAGGAATGGGCTTGCCGTTGACAACAGCAACGTTCTGCGCAAAGGCAGGCATGGCGGCAACGGCGATCAGTGCTAACAGCAAGCGGGCTGGCTTAAAGGTCATTATTCGTTCCTGTTCGGGGATGGTTACTTGGACAAAGATCAGATTAGTTTTTTTACTTTACGTTCAATTGTCGGACAGATTTCTTAAGGCGCTCTGAAAGCGCACGGTTCACAGCTCGGACGGCGCCAGCGCGGTGATGGCCAGTGCGTGTATTTCATTGTGCATCATATCGTGCACGGAATCATACACGAGTCGATGTCGCATGACGAGCCTGAGCCCCTCGAAACGCGCTGAAACGATCTTCAGGCGGAAGTGGCTGCCTCCGGAAGCGGCCCCGGCGTGGCCTGCATGCAAGGCCGATTCGTCGGTCAGCTCGAGCACGCTCGGCGCCAGCGCGGCGCTCAGTTGCGCGCGGATGCGCTCGGGACGGCTTGACTGGTTCATGCTTGTTCCTCCGCTTCAATGTACTTCGACAGCATCAGGGTCTGGACGATGATGAACACGAACAGCAGGCCATTCATGCCGAACAGCTTGAAGCTGACCCAGGCGCTGGTATTACCTTCGAAAATCACAAACGCGGCAAGCAGATTGATCGCCCCGAGTGCAAAGAACAGCACCATCCATGACAGGCCGACGTTTTTCCACACCGGCTCGGGCAGCTTGATCTGCACTTCCATCGCCTCTCTCATCAGGTTCTTGCCGAAGCCGTATTGCGCCACGCACATGGCCAGCGCAAAGACCCAGTAGATGATGGTCGGCTTCCACTTGATAAACGCATCGTCGTGGAAATAGATGGTCAGCCCGCCGAAGAAGGTAATGATAAAGAACGAGACCCACAGCATGGCGTCGATCTTGCGGCCGCGTACTTTGAGATACACCAGCTGCAAGGTGGTGGCAACGATCGCGACCACCGTGGCGATCATGATCGGCGCCTGGTCCGGCTTGATGCTCCCACCTGAGACGAATCCTGCCAAAAACTTGGTGGCAAGGGCGAACGAGGCCTGCTCGTAGATCTCGGCCAGTTTAAAGACGGCGAAGAACAGCAGGATGGGGAAAAAGTCGAACAGAAATTTCATATTGTTATTCGTGGATCAGGTTGGGTCGAAGCGCAGCGACGCGGAATTGATGCAATAACGTAATCCGGTCGGCGGTGGGCCGTCCGGAAACACGTGGCCGAGATGCGCGTCACAGACCGCGCAAATAATCTCGGTGCGCAGCATACCATGCGTACGGTCGGTTTTTTCGATCACATTGGCCGGGTCGAGCGCGGTGAAGTAGCTCGGCCAGCCGCAGCCGGAATCGAATTTGGCGTCGGAGGCGAACAGCGGCGTCTCGCAGCATACGCAGGTGTAGATGCCGTGCTCGTGGTGGTCCCAGAATTTGCCGGTGAAGGCGCGTTCGGTGGCCGCGTGGCGCGTGACCTCGTATTCCATCGGATCGAGCATGGCACGCCATTCGGCGTCGGTTTTGGTGACTTTATTGGACATGATGATTGCTTTCAGGAAGAACAGCTCACTGCCAGGTGGCTCGCCCAGTCGGGCGGCAACGCGCAATAGCGATCGTTATGGGGTTGTTCGTCGAATGGATGCTCCAGCACGGCCAGCAGCCGCGCCACTTCGGAAAAATCCTTGTCCTGCGCTTTTTCGATGGCCGCCTGGGCCAGGTAATTGCGCAATACATACTTTGGGTTGACCTTGTCCATTGCAAGCTTGCGTTCGGAGTCGACCCGGTTTTCCAGGCGCAGGCGGGCGCGGTAGCGCACCGCCCAGGCGTCGAAATCGTCGCGCCGGAACATGTCGCGCAGCGGCGCATCCTGGTCCGGCGCGTCCAGGCGCAGCGTGCCGAGCTTGCGGAAGAACAGGGTGAAGTCGGCGTGATTGGCGTGCATCAAGCTGAACATGGCATCGAACAGTTGCGCATCATCATCTTGCGCGGTCGCCAGGCCCAGCTTGGCGCGCAGCAGTTCGTCGATCTTGCCGGCAAAGGCGGGTTGGTACACCGCCAGCGCCTCCTCGGCTTCTTCCACGCTGCCGATCAGCGGCAGCAGCGCCTGCGCCAGCGCGTAGCAATTCCAGTGGCCTACCTGCGGCTGGTTGGCGTAGGAATAGCGTCCCTGCTGGTCGGTGTGGTTGCAGATGTGTTCGGAGTCGAAGGCGTCCATGAAGCCGAACGGGCCGTAGTCGAGCGTCAGGCCGAGGATCGACATATTGTCGGTGTTCATGACACCATGCATGAAGCCAACCGCTTGCCAGTGCGCAATCATGTGCGCGGTGCGGCGGGTGACTTCTTTCAGCAGGGCCTGGTAGGGATTGGGCGCGCCGGCCAGTTCCGGGTAAAACGTGGCGATCACGTAATCGGCCAGGATGCGCAGTTCCTCGGGTTTGTCGCGCGAGGACCAGTGCTCGAAGGAGCCGAAGCGCACGAAGCTGGGCGCCATGCGGGTGACCACGGCGGCGCTTTCGACCGTTTCGCGCAGGATGCCCTGGTCGGAACCGGTGACCACCAGCGCGCGGGTGGTGGGGATGCCGAGCGCGGCCATTGCCTCGGAACACAGGAATTCGCGGATCGACGAGCGCAGCACGGCGCGTCCATCGCCCATGCGCGAGTAGGGGGTTTTGCCGGCACCCTTGAGTTGCAGTTCCATCGGACCGTGCGGACCGGCGAGCTGGCCGAGCAGGATGGCGCGGCCGTCGCCGAGCTGGCCGGCCCAGACCCCGAACTGGTGGCCGGAATAGACGGCGGCGAGCGGCTTGGCGCGCGCCGGGACGTGGTTGCCGGTGAAGGTGGCGACGAAGTCGTCTTGCTCAAGCAAGGCCGGGTCGAGGCCCGCCAGGGCGGCGGCGCGCGCGCTGGCGGCCACAAAGTAGGGCGCCGGCAGCGGCGTGGGCATCAGCCGGGTGTAGAAAGCGGGAGGCAATCCGGCAAACGAATTGTCCAGCGGCAAGTCATCGACGTTAATAGCGGATCCAGTCGCGGTAAGGGGTGAAAACAATAGCGGAATTCTACCGTACCGGCTGTTTTTTGGCCGGTGATGCACGCTATCATCGCCATCAATGAACATTGCCAAGCATCCAGACGGCAGTGGCGCCAGCTTTCCCTCGACCGGGCTTGCGGCCAGCCACGATCATTCAAGTTCCGCCGCCAGGGAAACTGCGCTGATCGCGGAATTGATCTTTCCCCCGCCTTGCCCGGCGTGCTGGTCAGGCGCGTACGTGACCTTGTAAAGCGTTCCGCCATTGACCCAGAGTACTTCCTCGAGTCGTCGGCCCTGATCGTCGGTCAGCACAAGAGAGATGGCCGGTTTGCCAGCCACGGTCGTATTGAGCGCTGCTTGATTCATGTAAAACATGCCACCGGACGCGGCCAGGTCCATTTCGGATACGCGCCAGTAGCCGCTGCCGTCGATATGGAAGTAGCGCTCGATGCCGGTCCATTTGCCATCGATGATCGTGCCCTGGGGCGTCGCGCCGATAAGCTTGCCGCTGCGCACGGCGACAGCATGGAAGCCTAACTTCAGGCCTCCCACGCTGTTGACGACGATGGGAGTGGCCGGGATCGGCTTTCCAGACTTGACTGTCTCGACAAACGCGGCCGCTTCCGCAGCAGTCGACTGGCGCCCTCTTATCACCGCCAGCTCGTTCATGAACTTGCGTACCCGTTCGGGCGACTTCTTGACAGTGCTGAAGCCGTCTTCCGCCTTGATCATGGCGCTGCGCTGCATCTGATGCAACTGCCCGGGCGGTGGCGGAAGCGGCATCTTATCGGGCGCGACCAGCAGCACGCGGTCGGCGCCGCCTTGGGGACCTTGCGCGAACGCACTCGTACAAGCCAAGGTAAGGGCGGCAACAATTATCTTTTTCATGATTCATCCCGTTTTTGTGGGTCGAGGATTGTATTTCGGCTGAGAAGGCAACAACCGCTTCGGCATCGGGCGGGCTGTAACGTGCCGACAAGTGTCGCGCCTGATCGTAATGCCGATCAACGTACCACAGGTCGCCTGACCACTGGACCATCCGGTCTGGATGCGCTGCACCATCGAAAATGATTGACTGTTTTAGCACGGTCGTACGAAACTAAGTCAACGGTTGCCGCAGCGCAGCCGCAATGTCATGACAGGAGTATTGATGAGGCCTTACCCGATGAGCCCACTGATGGGGCAAATGATGGACCAGCCATTGCTCATCTCCAGCATTATCGCATTCGCGGCAAGGCACTACGGCAGCACCGAAATCGTTTCGCGCCGGGTCGAAGGCGATCTCCACCGCTACACCTACAGCGACTGCCACCGGCGCGCGCGCCAGATGGCCAATGCGCTGACCGGCCTGGGCGTCCAGCTCGGCGACCGGGTCGCCACCCTGGCCTGGAACGGCTACCGCCACATGGAACTGTATTACGCGGTGTCCGGATCGGGCGCCGTGCTGCATACGGTCAACCCGCGCCTGCACCCGGAACAGATCGCCTACATCGCCAACCACGCCGAAGACCAGTACCTGTTTTTCGACCTGAGCTTCCTGCCGCTGATCGAGGCCGTGGCCGCCCACTGCAAGACGGTAAAAGCGTTCATCCTGATGGCCGGGCGCGAGCACATGCCGGCCGAGACCAAGATCCCCCAGTTGCTGTGCTACGAAGACTTGATTTCGAGCAGCTCGGCCGACTACACCTGGCCGCTGTTCGACGAAAACTCGGCCGCTTCGCTGTGCTACACGTCCGGCACCACGGGCAACCCCAAGGGGGCCTTGTACTCCCATCGTTCGACCGTGCTGCACGCGTATGGTTCCGCGATGCCGAATGCGCTCAACGTGTCGTCGGCCGATACCGTGCTGCCAGTGGTGCCGATGTTCCACGTCAACGCCTGGGGCTTGCCGTATTCGGTACTGCTGTCGGGCGCGAAGATGGTCTATCCGGGCGCGGCGCTGGACGGCAAGTCGCTGTACGAGCTGTTCGAAGCTGAAAAGGTCACGTTCTCGGCCGGCGTGCCGACCGTCTGGCTGGGCCTGATTAACCATGCGCTCCAGAATCAGCTGCAGTTCAGCACGTTGCGGCGCACGGTCATCGGCGGCTCGGCCTGTCCGCCGGCGATGATGGATACCTTGATCGACAAGTTCAATGTCGAGGTCATCCACGCCTGGGGCATGACCGAAATGTCGCCGCTGGGCACCGCCGGCGGCTTGCAGACCCGCCATTTGAGCTTGCCGAAAGATGCCCAGCGCAAGATCTTGCAAAAGCAGGGGCATGCGATTTACGGCGTGGACATGAAAATCGTCGACGACGCCGGTACGCAATTGCCGTGGGATGGCAGTACTTATGGCCATTTGCTGGTCAAAGGCCCGTGGATCATCAAGAGCTACTTCAAAAACGAGGGCGGCGACGTGCTCCAGGATGGCTGGTTTCCAACCGGCGACGTGGCCACCATCGACGCCGACGGCTACATGCAGATTACCGACCGCAGCAAGGATGTGATCAAGTCCGGCGGCGAGTGGATCGGCACGATCGACCTGGAAAATATCGCCATGTCGCATCCGGCGGTGCTGCAGGCGGCCTGCATCGGCATCGCGCACCCGAAATGGGATGAACGTCCGCTGTTATTGGTGGTCAAACGTCCAGGGATGGATGTGACGCGGGACGAGATGCTCGCTTTCTTTGGTGGCAAGATCGCCAAATTCTGGATGCCGGACGATGTGCTGTTCATCGAGGCGCTGCCGATGGGGGCGACCGGCAAGATCCAAAAGAACAAGCTGCGCGAACAGTTCAAGGCGCATCAGTTGCCGGTGGTTTGAGGCGCTTCAACGATAACAACGCTGACCTAAGATTCGTCGCCCCCGCCGAGGGCCGCCTTGGCGCGGGGGCGACGGTCTGGCGGCCGGTGGGCGTAATACGATTAACACCTAACAAGCGGTATTCAGCATCAGGATGGGCAGCACTCGCTGCAAGGGCATCAGACCCGCATAGACAATAGAGAAGGATGGAGACGCATGATCAAGACTATTCGCCCGTTGACACTGGCTGTTTCGTTTGCATTGCTGTCGGCTGCGGCCCAGGCCGAAACCGTGAAGATCGCCTACATCGACCCTCTGTCGGGGCCTTTTGCGCCGGTCGGGCAGAACCAGCTAAAAAGCTTCCAGTTGATCGCCGACATGGCCACCCAGCAAAAATGGGCCGGCGAGCATCAACTCGAGGTGGTCGGCTTCGACAACAAAGGCAGCCCCCAGGAATCGCTCACCCTGCTCAAAACCGTCATCGACCAGGGCTACCGCTACATCACCCAGGGCAGCGGCTCGGGCGTCGGCCTGGCCCTGCTCGACGCCATCAACAAGCATAACGAGCGCAATCCGGGCAAGGAAGTCGTCTACCTCAACTACGCGGCCATCGATCCGGACATGACCAACAGCAAATGCAGCTTCTGGCACTTTCGCTTCGACGCCAATTCCGACATGAAAATGGAGGCGCTGACCTCCTACATGGCGCCCAATAAAGACATCAAGAGCGTCTACATCATCGGCCAGAACTATGCCTTCGGCCAGGCCGTCAGCCGCGCCGCCAAGCAATACCTGAAACGCAAGCGGCCGGACATCAAGATCGCCGGCGACGACCTGCACCCGATCGCCCAGGTCAAGGATTTCTCGCCGTACATCGCCAAGATCAAGGCGTCCGGGGCCGATACCGTCATTACCGGCAACTGGGGCGCCGACCTGGCCCTCTTGATCCGCGCTGCCAAAGATGCCGATCTCAAGGCCAGTTTCTACACCTACTACGGCGTCACCACGGGCGTGCCGACCGCCATGGGGGCGGCCGGCGCCGACCGCGTCAAGATCGTCGGCAACTGGATGGTCAACAACGACAAGTTCACCGGCAAGGACATCGTCGAAGCGTTCAAGAAGAAATACAACGACGATTACTACGCCGCCCAGACCCACAGCGGCATCGGCATGCTGGCCCAGGCCATCAAGGCCGCCAAAACCACCGATCCCGTCAAAGTGGCGTTCGCCCTGGAAGGCGCCAAGTTCAACAGCGTCAATGGCGAAGTCCTCATGAACAAGGTCGATCACCAGTTGCAGCAGCCGCTGTACATCGGCACCTGGACCAAGACCAACGGCAAGGACATCAAGTACGATCAGGAAAATACCGGCTACGGCTGGAGAATGGACAAGAAGATCGACGCCTACCTGGCGAACCAGCCGACTTCCTGCCAGATGAAGCGGCCCGGGGCCTAAGCAGCGCCCTGGCTGCGGGATGCGCCGCCCGGCCACCAGCCGGCGGCGCTTTCCCGGCAAGACTGCAGGGTGGACGGGTCCGGTTCCGGTAGTTGCGGCGCGCGTGTCCACCACCTTCGCGTTTCCGACCACGGTGGAGCCCGCATGCCCACCCAAGCCGATCACACCTATGGAATTTACACTGTTCACCCTGCTGAACGGGATCAGTTACGGACTGTTGCTGTTCATGCTCTCGTCCGGACTGACCCTCATCTTCAGCATGATGGGCGTGCTCAACTTTGCGCACGCCAGTTTCTACATGCTCGGCGCCTACATCGCCTATACCATCAGCAGCGTACTCGGATTCTGGCCGGCGCTGGTGCTTGCGCCCGTCGCGGTCGGCCTGATCGGCGCGCTGGTCGAGCGCTACGGCCTGCGCCCGCTGCATAAATTCGGGCATATTCCTGAACTGTTGTTTACCTTCGGCCTGTCCTTCCTGGTGGTCGAGCTGGTCCAGCTGATCTGGGGCAGGGCGGCGGTGCCGTATCCCATCCCCAAGGAACTCGACGGCCCGCTGTTCACCCTGTTTTCGACCAGTTTCCCGATGTACCGCGGCTTCATGATGCTCGTTGCGCTGTCGATGCTGGCCGGTATTTACCTGGTCCTCACGCGCACCCGGGTCGGGCTGGTGATCCAGGCGGCGCTGACCCATCCAGACGCGGTCGAGGCGCTTGGCCACAACGTGCCGCGCATCTTCATGTGGGTGTTCGGCGGCGGTTGCGCGCTGGCTGGCTTGGCTGGCGTGATCGGTGGCAACGCATTCGTGACCGAACCGGGCATGGCGGCCACGGTCGGCAGCATCATCTTCGTGGTGGTCGTGGTCGGCGGCATGGGCTCCCTGGCCGGGGCGTTCTATGCCTCGATCCTGATTGGCGTGCTGCAAACGTTTGCCGTGGCGCTCGATTATTCGCTGATGAGCCTGTTCAACGGCCTCGGCGCCAACATCACTGCGGACACGCCCGGCTACGAGGTGCTCAAGCTGACCATCTCGCAAAGTGCTGCCATCCTGCCGTTCCTGCTGCTGGTATTGATCCTGATTTTCCGCCCAAAAGGCTTGATGGGGACGCGCGAATGAGACTGACCTACACCCCACCGAACCTGGGCCGCTATCTCGTCTGGGGCGGCTTTGCGCTGCTGCTGGCGCTGGCGCCGCTGATCTTTTCCAAGGGCGCGGCGCTGTCGATCCTGTCCCAGATCGGCACGGTCATGATTTTCGGCCTGTCCTACAACATGCTGCTGGGGCAAGGCGGCATGCTGTCGTTCGGCCACGCCGTCTATTCCGGCCTGGGCGCCTTCTTTGCCATCCATGCCATGAACAGCAGCGGCATCGGCGCGCTGCTGCCGACCTCGCTCATTCCACTGGTGGGCGGCGTGGCCGGCATGGCCTTCGGCGTGCTGTTCGGCTACGTGACGACCAAGAAATCCGGCACCACCTTCGCCATGATTACCCTGGGCCTGGTGGAACTGGTGTTTGCCTGCTCGCTGATGTTTCCGGGCTTTTTTGGCGGCGAAGGCGGCATCACCACCAACCGCGTGCGCGGCCAGGCCTTCCTGGGCCTGACCTACGGGCCGCAGGTGCAGGTGTACTACCTCATTGCCGCATGGCTGTTCGTCAGCACGGTCGCCATGTTCGCCTTCACGCAAACGCCGCTCGGGCGCATGGCCAACGCCGTGCGCGACAATCCGGAACGGGTCGAATTCATCGGCTACGACACCCAGTGGGTGCGCTACCTGACCCTGATCCTGTCCGCTTTTTTCGCCGGCATCTCGGGTGGGCTGTCGGCGATCAACTTCGAGATCGTCAGCGCCGAGAACGTCAGCGCCATCCGCTCGGGCAGCATCTTGCTGTTCGTATTCATCGGCGGGATTGGATTCTTCTTCGCCCCCTTGCTCGGCACCATCGTCGGCGTGTTTTTTTCGGTGATGTTGTCGGACTTCACGCCGGCCTGGCAACTGTACCTGGGCTTGTTCTTCATCTTGCTGGTGCGCTACGCTCCGGCTGGACTGTCGAGCCTGATTTTGATGTTGCTGCGGGTGGCCGGCGCACGCAAGTTCGGGCGTCTCTGGAAGCCCTTGCTGGCGGTGAGCGCCTGCGCGCTGGTCGGGCTGGTGGGCATGGTGATGGGTATCGAAATGCTGTATCACTTGACCCTGGACGCGGCCAACGGCAGCGTCATGACCCGGTTCGGGCAGGCGATCGACACCAGAACGGCCATGCCGTGGCTGGTGGCCGGCGCGTTCCTGCTGGCAGGCATTGTTGGCTACCGGCGCTTCCAGCCGGGATATGACGCAGTCTGGAGTGATGTGAATGCAGAAATCGTGGCCCAGCAGCGCGGAGGTGTCGCATGACAACGGCCGCACTTGAATTGAAAGACGTGCGCAAGAGTTTTGGCCGTTCCGAGATTATCCGGGGCGCCAACCTGACCGTGCAAAAAGGCGAGCGCTGCGCCGTGATCGGGCCGAACGGGGCGGGTAAATCGACCTTGTTCAACCTGGTATCGGGCCGTTTTCCGATCAGCTCGGGCGATATCCGCCTCAACGGGAACAGCATCAGCGGCTTGCGGCCGTTTGAAATCAACCGCCTGGGATTATCACGCAGCTTCCAGATCAGTAATCTGTTCGACAAGCTGTCGGTGTATGACAACCTGCGCTGCGCGGTATTATGGTCGCTCGGGTATCGATACTCGTTCTGGCAGCGCCTGAACGGGCTGCGCGACGCCCATGAGCGCGCGGAACAGGTGCTGGAGCAGATCGGCATGCAGCGCCAGCGCAAGGTGCTGGCCGGGGTGCTGACCTATGCCGAACAGCGCGCACTGGAAATCGGCATCACCATCGCCGGCGGGGCCGATGTGATTTTGCTCGACGAGCCGACCGCCGGCATGAGCCGTTCGGAGTCCGACGCGGCGGTCGAGTTGATCCGCAAGGTCACGGTCGGGAAATCGCTGGTGATGGTGGAGCACGATATGAGCGTGGTGTTCGGGCTGGCCGATAAAATCGCGGTGCTGGTGTATGGCGAAGTCATTGCCTGCGATACGCCGGCCAATATCCGCTCGAATGCGGCGGTGCAGGCGGCCTACCTGGGACACGAAGGCAGCGAGGAAGCCGCATGAGCGCCATTCTGGAGATTAAGAACCTGCACGCGTTTTATGGCAAGGGCCATATTTTGCACGGCGTCGATCTGCGGATCGGCAAAGGCGAGATCGTTTCCCTGCTGGGGAGAAATGGCGTGGGGCGCTCCACCCTGGTCAAGGCGGTAATGGGCCAGGTCAATGCGACCGGCTCGGTGCTGTTCAAGGGCGAGGAAGTATTAGGCTTGAAGGCGTTCCAGATTGCGCATAAAGGGCTGGCGTATGTGCCGGAAAATCGCGATATTTTCCCGACCTTGACGGTGGAGCAGAACCTGATTCTGGGGCAGAAGAAGACCGGTGTGGTGGGACGCTGGTCGCTGGAGGATATGTACAAGATGTTCCCGCGCTTGCTGGAACGGCGCACCGTGGCGGCCGGTTTTTTGTCGGGCGGGGAGCAGCAGATGCTCACCTTGTGCCGGAGTTTGATGGGCGATCCGGACCTGATCATGATCGATGAACCGACCGAGGGCCTGGCGCCGAAGATTGTGGCGCTGGTGGCCGAGTATTTGCTGGCGCTGAAAGAAAAGGGGATGTCGGTGCTGCTGGTGGAGCAAAAACTGGCCATTGCGCTGGAGATTTCGCAGCGGGTGTATGTGATGGGGCATGGCGCGATTGTGTTCGAGGGGACGCCGCAGGCGTTGAAGGCGGATGCGGGGGTGAGGAAGGAATGGTTGGAGGTGTAGGTGGATTGACGAAATTGGGTTCCCGCCTGCGCGGGAACGACGGATTTAAGGGTGGTGGACAAAACATACCTCCGTCCATACCTCCGTCGTTCCCGCGAAGGGCTTGGCGCCCCCACGGCAACCCAACTTTGCCGCGCATACGATTACGATGAAAACTCCCGTCTTTCTCCCCACAAAAAATAATACGACCGTTCTATTATGATGTATAGTCGAAGACTGCTGAACCCACTAACAAAGGAAGAGACATGAGCGCCGAATACCTGGTCAATGGCAGCGTTGCCGTCATCACACTGAACAATCCACCGGTCAATGGACTGGGCCTTGAGACGCGTACCGCCGCGGTCGCCGGCATTCGCCGCGCGCTGGCGGACGACGCCGTCAAGGCGATCGTCATCACCGGCGCCGGCAAGGCGTTTTCCGGTGGCGCCGACATCAAGGAATTCAACTCGCCCAAGGCCCTTACCGAACCATCGCTGCATTCGCTGATCCAGGTCGCCGAAAGCTCGACCAAGCCGGTCGTCGCGGCCATCCACACGGTCTGCATGGGCGGTGGCCTCGAACTGGCCCTCGGCTGCAACTACCGCGTCGCCATGCCGGGCGCGCAAATCGCCCTGCCGGAAGTCAAGCTCGGCCTGCTGCCGGGCGCCGGCGGCACCCAGCGCCTGCCGCGCGTGGTCGGCCTCGAAATGGCTCTGAACATGATTGTTTCCGGTACGCCTGTGCCGTCGGAAAAATTCGCCGGCACCGCGCTGTTTGACGAAGTCTTCGCCTCCGACGCCAAGCTGATCGACGCGGCAGTGGCCTTCGCCAACAAGGTCGCCGACGTGCGTCCGCTGCCGCGCGTGCGCGACCGCAAGGTCAACTACCCGAACCACGAAGCGTTCTTGCAATTTTCGCGCAATACCGTCAAGGCCATGTCGGGCGCGTTCCCGGCGCCGCTGGAATGCGTCGAGACGGTCGCAGCCTCGGTCACCAAGAAGTTTGAAGACGGCATCAAGTTCGAACGCGAACGCTTCCTGCACCTGATCCAGACGCCGGAATCGAAGTCGCTGCGCCACGCCTTCTTCGCCGAACGCCTCGCCAGCAAGATTGCCGACGTGCCGGCCGACACGCCGACCCGCGAGATCAAGCAGGCCGCCATCATCGGCGCCGGCACCATGGGCGGCGGCATCGCCATGAATTTCGTCAACGCCGGCATCCCGGTCATCCTGCTCGAAACCAAGCAGGAAGCGCTCGACAAAGGCATCGCCACGATCCGCAAGAATTACGAAAACACGATGAAAAAGGGCAAGCTCACACAAGAGAAGTTCGAACAGCGTGTCGGGCTTATCAGCGGCACCCTGAACTATGCCGACATCGCCCAGGCCGACATCGTGGTCGAAGCCGTGTTCGAAGACATGGGCGTGAAGGAATCGGTGTTCAAGCAACTCGACGCGGTCATGAAGCCGGGCGCGATCCTGGCATCGAACACCTCGACCCTGGACGTGAACAAGATCGCCGACTTCACCAGCCGCCCGCAGGACGTGGTCGGCACGCACTTCTTCAGCCCCGCCAACGTCATGAAGCTGCTCGAAATCGTGCGCGGCGCAAAGACCGGCAAGGACGTGCTGGCCACCACGCTGGCGCTGTCGAAAAAACTGCGCAAGACCGGCGTGGTATCGGGCGTGTGCGACGGCTTCATCGGCAACCGCATGATCGAACAGTACAGCCGCCAGGCCGGTTTCTTGCTGGAAGAGGGCTGCTTGCCGGAACAGGTCGATAAAGCCGTCGAAAAATTCGGCTTTGCCATGGGGCCGTTCCGCATGGGCGACCTGGCTGGCAACGATATCGGCTGGTACATCCGCAAGCGCCGCTATGTGGAGTCGCCAGAGATTACGTACTCGAAAACCGCCGACCTGCTGTGCGAAATGGGCCGCTATGGCCAGAAAACCGGGGCCGGCTGGTACGACTACAAGGCGGGCGACCGCAAGGCTTATGCCGCGCAGGATGTGAACGACATGATCGTCAAGCACTCGGCCGACATTGGCGTCGAACGGCGCAAGATCAGCGATGAAGAAATCGTCGAACGCCTGGTGTATTCGCTGGTCAACGAAGGCGCGCGGATCCTGGAAGAAGGCATTGCCATGCGCGCATCGGACATCGACATGGTCTACCTGACCGGTTACGGCTTCCCCGTGTTCCGTGGCGGCCCGATGTTCTACGCCGACACCGTCGGCCTGGCGAATGTGCTCATGGCGATGGAGAAATACGCCAAGGGCCGCCATGGCGACGCCTGGAAACCGGCGCCGCTGATGGTGCGCCTGGCTGCCGAAGGCAAGGGCTTCAACAGTTGATGTAGCTTCGCCCATTAAAAAAGGCAGCCCGGTAATCCGGCGCTGCCTTTTTGTTGGCCCGCCTGTGCGGGGCGCTAGTCCAATGGCAGGCCGCTGTCCCTGGCCATTTTCGTGACGATTCTTTTGACGCGCGCAAACCCATGCCGGCTCATCTTGACCTGCGTGGTCCCCATGATCACGCCGCCGTCGTCATCGATGTCGCGTACCTCACTGACGAGCGGGCCTGTCTTTATTCATCGGCCGCCGGGAATGCTTTCGCTTTGCATTTTGGGCAATACAGATACACGGTTCGGCCATTGCTCAGCTTCAGCGATCCGGCGCGATATTGCTGGATTTCCCAGGTACCCGTGACGCCGCCCTTAAAGGTGACCTTGCCGCTCGCGTTGCAGGGCGACCAGTCGAGCATGTGCAGGTAATCGTGTTCGGCGACTTCGGCGGCCGTGCCGAGGTACTTGCGAACCTCCTGCGGGCTCAGTTTGAAATCCGCGCATTGCGGCGCAGGCTCGGTGGCCGCCGGGGACGTGGCGCCATTGTGCTCGATAGTGACTTTGGTGACCGCAGCAAGATGCGCATTGCGCATCGTCGGTTCCGTTCCTGAACCATCGGACGCCGCCGCAGAGGCGCTCACCATCAGCGCGAAGACGAAGGGGGCGCTTACCATGATGCGGTCGACGCTTCGGTCATGTTCTTGCGCGATACGTCCGGGTGCCGGAAGACCTCCGTCATCGGTACGCCCAGGGTCGCACTGAGCTCGGCGACCAGCCATTTGAGCGACGCGTTTTGTGCCTCGTTGACCGCTTCATAGACATCCTTGGTGGCCAGGGCGCCAACAATCTCGATGCCCACGCTGTCCTGGTTGGAGGGGTAACGCTCGGGCACCTTCTTGGCCAGTTCCCTTTTGTTTTCCGCCGATGGACTGTACTTGAACTCGGTCGGGCTGCAACGGTGCTCGGCAACACAGCGCGCTTTCAGCTTGCCCACGTGCCAGGTCTGCTTTTTCAAGGACGCGCACTGATAGATCGATCCATCCTTGTCGATCAAAAAATGCGCGCCGTTCGCATTGGGCAAGGTGTAGCTACTCAAGCTTGAGGCGCCAGTCGAGCCGCCAGTCTGATGCACGATGATGCCGTTTACCTTGGTCAACACCCCGTGCTCGATCACAGGGCGGGGCGTGCGCGTCACGCGTCCATTGACAATGTAGCCTTGACTGTCCACATTCAGCATGAGGTCACCTCTTCTTGGTTATCGTAGAACTTTGATATTAACTATAAAAACACAATTGAGCTATAAATAATAACGCGCGGCAGCATCAAGCGGCAGCCCGGCAACTCCCGCCCTGCCGGCGTTTGCCTATGAACGGTTCTTTTTCTTCAGCAAGATCGAGTGCGAAGAATCAAGGAGCTGAAACATGCGCAACATGCACATTGCCCCACTCGCGGCCACCCCGGCATTGATCGACGTCCTCGCCGGGCTGCTCACCGACGTCGTCGCGCAAGGCGGCTCGGTCGGCTTCATGCATCCGCTGGCCCTGGCGCAAGCGCGCCTCTTCTGGGAACGCGCGCTGCAAGCGGCGGCGGACGGCCAGCGCATCGTGTTCGGCGCTTTTGAGGACGATCACTTGGTGGCGACAGTGAGCTTGCTGCTCGACTGCCCGCCCAACCAAGCGCATCGCGCGGAAATCGCCAAGATGATGACCTTGCCGCGCTGTCGTGGACGCGGCATCGCGGCGGCCCTGCTGCGCGCCGCCGAAGCGGCTGCCGTGGCACGCGGCAAGACCTTGCTGGTGCTCGACACCGCCAGCGAGGGCGGCGCGGCCGGGCTCTACGCGAAACACGGCTTCACGCTGACCGGGGAAATCCCCGGCTACGCGCTCAAACCCCACGGCGGCCTGACGGGCACGCTGTTGTACTGGAAGCGGATCGGGAAGCAGAACGCCTGACAAGCGACTCGTCGCGCTGCCTTGAGATTCTTTCCGGCGCGCTTATCCAGCAATGGGGTAGACATAAAAGAAGTCGTCGTCGCGCTCCCAGCCTTTCGCCTCGTACAGCGCTTGCGCCCTGGTGTTGGTGTGCGCGGTCGACAGGGTGAGACGGATTGCCCCAACCGTCTTCGCAAAATCGACGGAAGCGGCAATGAGCCGGGAGCCGACGCCCTTGCGACGCCCCAGTTCATTGACAAACAAATCATTCAGGATATAGATCCGCCCGAGCGACACACTCGAAAAACTCGGGTACAACTGCGCAAAACCGACTGGTTCGGCGCCTTCATGCGCGATCAACAAGACCGATTCGCCGTGATTGAAACGGTCCGTCAGAAACTGCTTCGCAGCCGCCACATTACTGTCGCGTTCATAAAACTGGCGGTAGCCATCGAATAGAACTGACAATGCGTCAAGATCGGCAAGTACGGCCTGGCGAATATGAATCGTGCTCATGCGGTTATCATCCATGTAAGGTGTTCAAAAGCAGCTTATCCTGCTCAAATTGCAATGTATCATCAAATTTCGACTAGGATTGAGAGCAATGGATGAGGCGATGAAGAAGGAAATTGCCGCGTTGGGGTACACGGCGCACGACTTGACCGAGGCCGCCTAGCGCAGCCACCCTTCCACGCGCGGTGAAGCGGGGTGGGCGGACAAGGAGCCGATACTGCTGGCTGACATGGCGCTCCACTTGCTGCAAACGGCGCTCAGGGACGGCGCGCTGCCAGCCGATTTGCCGACCAGTTCATCCCGGAGGACGGCGTGAAAGCGCTTGCCGACCGCCTGTCTGCCCCCTGACGGCAGAATGTCCTTGGGAACTGCTGGTGGAAGACGGCGCATTATCGCCTCTTTCCACACCGTAAGGCATGGCAAGCATTACATCAAGCATTGGAGTTGCCAGGACCATTCGGTATGATGACGGCATGGACGATAAAAAGAACCGACAAAGCTGGCTCGGCGCCGGCTTGCAGGCACTGGCCGACGACGGCCCGGAAGGTTTGCGCATCATGACGATCGCGCAAAAGATGGGCGTGACCAAGGGCAGTTTTTACTGGCACTTCAAGAATCTGGAAGATTATCAATCCGTGCTCATGGAAGAGTGGGAGCAGGTCCACACCCAACAGGTGATGGATATTGTCGACCAGCAGGATGTGGATGTCGGCAGCAAGCTCGGCAAGCTGTTCACGGGTGGCCCGCCGCACCTGTTTACGCTGGGCCGGGCGATCCGCGCATGGTCCATGACCAATGAACAGGTGAGGCAAGTGCAGGAACGGGTCGACCGCAAGCGGGTCGATTACGTGGCGCGCCTGTTGACCGATATCGGCTGGCCGGCGGACCAGGCGCCCGTGATTGCGCGCTGGAATTACTGCGCCTTTATCGGGCACGCCGCCATTGGCGCGCCGGAGATGAGCGAGGCAGAGATTGGCATCGTGGTGCAATTGCTGACGCCGCCGCGCAAAGGGTCGCTTCCGCCAGGCGGCTAGGCGATCCAACCCTCGCCAATGGCAATGAGCACGGCCGAGACGGCGACCAAGCCCCATAGCGGTGAGCGGGGAAAGGCGGCGACCCCCACGGCGCCGGTCGCGAAGCCGTAGATCCCGACCAGCCCCAGTCCGGCCGCATCGGCGGCGCCGGCGGCGCGCCAGGCAAGGTGGCCGCACAAGACCAGCGGCGGGCCGAACGCGATGAACCAGAAGGCAAGTCGGCGCTCGTCATTGGCGCCGAACCGGTTGAACAGGCCTTCGCCCCAGGCTGCGCCCAAGGCTTGCCGGAATTTCGCCACGCCAAACACGATGTGCAACATGCCGAGCACGAACAAGGTGGCGGCGGCGATATGTCCTGAGGAAATTGTCATGGTTTCATCCTATGATGCAAGCGGCTTGATTTGTCCATACCTTGAGGTATGGGCATCACTATACGGGCAATGCATCTCATTCGTCAATACCGTGCAGTATGGTAAAGTGGATTGACATTTTGTTTGTTGGTGACATAATGTCAGGCATGACCCTCACCGAAAACGAACTGCTCCTGCGCGAAGGCAAAAAGATTGTCGATGCCCTTGGCCGCACCCTGGCGCCGATGGTGGAGGTGGTGCTGCACGACCTGACTCGTCCGGCGTCCTCCATCGTGGCGATCTCGAACAGCTTGTCCGGGCGCGAAGTGGGCGATCCCACCACCGAAATCGGCATGGCCCGGATCACCGATCCCAGGTTTCCCGATATTTTGCAGAACTACGCCAACCAGTTTCCCGACGGCCGCGCGGCGAAAAGCACGTCAATTGGCTTGCGCAACAGCGCTGGCGACTATGTTGCCGCACTGTGCCTGAATGTCGATGTGTCGATGCTTGCCAGCGTCGTCGCCAGCCTGTCGCAGCTGGCGCAAACCCAGGCCGAGGTGGTCCCCGTGCGCGAATCGCTGGCGTCGCCGCGCCTGGACGAGCTGCGCGCCACCCTCGAACGCTTTGCCGCCGGCCTCAACAAAACCCCGCGCGCGCTCACGCCTGCCCAGCGGCGCGAGGCCGTGCAGCAACTGGCCGACGCCGGCCTGATGGACCTCAAGAACGCCCAGGCGGTGGTGGGGGCCATGCTCGGCGTTGCCCGGCCCACCGTGTATTCCTATCTTCCACAGAAAGATCCATCGCCATGATCCAGCTTCCCATTTCCTTCGACGACGTGGCGCGCGCGCACGAGCGCATCGCCGGCGCGGTCCACCGCACGCCGGTATTGACCTCAAGCAGCGCCAACGAGCGCACCGGCGCGCAGATTTTCTTCAAGTGCGAAAACCTGCAGCGCACCGGCGCTTTCAAGATCCGCGGCGCCTACAACGCGCTGGCGCAATTTTCGCCCGAGCAGCGCGCCTGTGGCGTGGTGACCTATTCGTCCGGCAACCACGCGCAGGGCATCGCGCTGGCGGCCAGACTGCTCGGCATCAAGGCGGTGATCGTCATGCCGCTCGACGCGCCCGCCATCAAGGTGGCCGCCACGCGCGGCTACGGCGCCGAGGTCGTCACCTACGACCGCTATACCGAAGACCGCGAAGCGATCGGCAACGCGCTGGCGCTTGAGCGCGGGCTGACCCTGATTCCGCCGTACGACCACCCGCACGTGATGGCCGGGCAGGGCACCGCCGCCAAGGAACTGATCGAAGACGCCGGCCCGCTCGACGTGCTGCTGGTGCCGCTGGGCGGCGGCGGCCTGCTGTCCGGTTGCGCCACCGCCGCCAAGGCGATGAATCCCGATTGCCGCGTGCTGGGCGTCGAGCCCGAGGCGGGCGACGATGGCCAGCGCAGTTTTCGCAGCGGCCAGATCGTCCACATCGCCACGCCCGACACCATCGCCGATGGCGCCCAGACCCAGCACCTGGGCCAGCATACCTTTGCCGTGATCCGCGCGCGGGTGGACGATATCCTGACGGTGCCGGACGCCGAACTGGTCGCGGCGATGACGTTTTTCGCCGGTCACATGAAAATCACCGTGGAGCCCTCCGGATGCCTGGGCGCGGCCGTGGCGCTCGATCCGCGCATGGACTTCAAGAACAAGCGGGTCGGCGTGATCGTTTCGGGCGGCAATATCGACCTGCAACGCATGGCAATGCTGATCCAGAAGGCGGCTTGAATGGCGCTCGCTTCCTATCTCGGCGTACACCCGCGCATTGGCGCGCAAACGTATATCCACGCGTCGGCGCAGGTCATCGGCGACGTTACCCTGGGCGACGATTCATCGATCTGGTGCAATGCGGTGGTGCGCGGCGACGTCAATCACATCGTGGTTGGGCGCTGCTCGAATATCCAGGATTTCGTGATGTGCCATGTCTCGCACAAGAACCCCGGCAAGCCGCTCGGTTCGCCGCTGGTCATCGGCGACTACGTCACCATCGGCCATAACGCCATTCTGCACGGCTGCACCATACAGGACGAATGCCTGGTCGGCATGGGCGCGATCGTGATGGACGACGCCCTCATTTCGTCCCGGGTCATGGTCGGTGCGGGCAGCCTGGTCCCGCCGGGCAAAGTGCTGGAAAGCGGCTATCTGTATGTCGGCCGCCCGGTACGGAAAGTGCGCGCCTTGACGCCGGAGGAGCTGGCCTTCCTCACATACTCGGCCGAACATTATGTGCGCGTGAAAAATAACTACCTTGGCGCGACCTAGGCATGGCAGTGCATCGATGACGGCATTGGCTGTTTTGCTGGGGCGCGTGAATGCGGCCTTCGGATGGGACTTCGCCTCGTTCTCGGCCCTGATCGAGCAGTTGGTGCCGCCCGGGCGCTGGCGCCGCCCGCATGATCCGGCGTGCCAGGCCGTGGCCGACAGCGCCGCCTTTTTGCCCGAAACGCTGTACGTGGTGAGCGACGAATCGTACCGGGAAGGCGTGGGGGCATTCGCCGTGCGGCGTGACGACTTGTCCGGCTTCATCCGTGCTTATCCCGAACGCCATGGGGTGGACATGTTCGATAGCGACACCTTCATTATCGGCATCGACTCGAAGCTGGTCTGGATGTTCCATCACGAAGGCGTGTGGACCCTGTTCGATGGCAGGCGCCCCGCGGCGGTACGCTGAGACAAAAAAATGCCGCTCACGAGAGCGGCATTTTTCATAAGTGAAGCCGGATGGCTTAATCGGCGGCGTAAATGTCGTTGTCCTTGGTTTCGCGGACAAACAGGCCACCGATGACCACCGTGACCAGCGCCACGATAATCGGATACCACAGGCCGTAGTAAATATCGCCCTTGTACGCAACCAGTGCGAACGCGGTAGTTGGCAGCAAGCCGCCGAACCAGCCGTTACCGATATGGTAAGGCAGCGACATCGAGGTGTAGCGGATGCGGGTCGGGAACATTTCGACCAGCATGGCCGCAATCGGGCCGTACACGGCCGTCACATACAGCACCAGGATAAACAGCAGCAGGACGACCATCGGCTTGTTGATCTGGTCCGAGTCGGCTTTGGCCGGATACCCGGCGGCCTTGATCGCCGCGCCGACATCGGCTTTCAGCGTTTTTTCCTTGGCTTTGCTGTCGGCGTCGAAATCCAGGTCGCCGGCCGTCATCCCGGCGGTGAAGGACGTAAATTCCTTGTCGCCGATGCGCACCTTGGCCAGCGAACCGGCCGGGGCGTCATCACGCGTGTAGCTCACCGATGCCGCCGTCAGGATGCCGGTGGCGATATCGCACGAGGACGGGAACTTTTCGGTTCCGGTCAGCTTGAACTGGAAGTGGCACGATGCCGGATCGGCCACGACCACCACCGGCGAACTTTGCAGCGCAGCTTCCAGCGCCGGGTTGGCGTAGTGGGTGATGCCCTTGAAGATCGGGAAGTAGGTAACCGCCGCAATCGCGCAGCCGCCCAGGATGATCCACTTGCGGCCGATCTTGTCCGACAGGGTACCGAACACGATGAAGAACGGCGTGGCCAGCAGCAGCGAAATGGCGATCAGGATGTTGGCCACCGCGCCGTCGACCTTGAGCGTCTGGGTCAGGAAGAACAGGGCATAGAACTGGCCGGTGTACCAGACCACGGCCTGGCCCATGGTCAGGCCGACCAGGGCCAGGAACACGATCTTGGCGTTCTTTGGCTGGAGGAAGGCTTCCGACAGCGGCGCCTTGGAGGTCTTGCCTTCGGCTTTCATCTTGGCGAATGCGGGCGACTCGTTCATCGACAGGCGGATCCAGACCGACACGGCGAGCAGCAGCACGGACACGAGGAACGGGATGCGCCAGCCCCAGGCCGCGAACTCGGGTTCGCCGAGGGCGGTACGGGTGCCCAGGATCACCAGCAGCGACAGGAACAGGCCCATCGTGGCGGTGGTCTGGATCCACGAGGTGAAAAAGCCGCGCTTGCCGTGCGGCGCGTGCTCGGCCACATAGGTTGCCGCGCCGCCGTATTCACCGCCCAGCGCCAGGCCCTGCAGGATGCGCAAGCTGACCAGGATGATTGGCGCGGCAATGCCGATCGATGCGTAACTCGGCAACAGGCCGACGATGAAGGTCGAGGCGCCCATCAGCAGGATGGTGACCAGGAAGGTGTACTTGCGGCCGATCATGTCGCCGAGGCGGCCGAACACCAGCGCCCCGAACGGACGCACGATGAAGCCGGCGGCGAAGGCGAGCAGCGCGAAAATGAAGGTGGTGGTGGGGTCGCCGACGAAAAATTGCTTGGCGATGATGGGAGCGAGCGAGCCGTACAGGTAGAAGTCATACCATTCGAATACCGTGCCCAGGGAGGAGGCAAAGATGACCTTGCGCTCTTCCTTGGTCATTCCCGCGTCGGCGGGATTCCCCTTGCGCCCGTCGATCGCGTTGCCAGGTGTAATTGCCATAGATGTCTCCGTGTTTAATATAGTTATTGCGTCATCGGAATAGCCGTGTTTGTCCAGCCGGATCCGAGTGTGGACTCCCAAACTTACGCGATGCTTGCTTGGAACTTACATGAAGCTGACTTTTCCGATGTCGAAAACGCAGGTGTTTTGTGTAAATACAATGACGTGTTTACCGAAAGAAAGCGGTGATGCGCCAGTGACCGTTGAGATGGCAATAGTGCTGAAAACGGTGAAGTTCGGCACGTTGACATTGGTTACCATGCATTTTCGGATATCCAGCGTTACGCGAGCACATCCTCGCGGGCGTGGATAGAAAAATGCCTAGGAGTGGCTCCCAGGCATTTTTTTGGCGGCTGTTTTTGAGGTGCTGGTGCCACTGGCCTGAACAAGCTGTCCGGTCTCCAAGAAAAGAGGGCGCGCTCCGGCGCGCGGCCTCCGGCGCGCGGCCTCCGGCGTTCACTTGCTCAATGCGCCGCACTATTTTTGATACGCAATGGTCGCGCCTTCTTTCAGGGCTTCTTTCAGCGTCTTGAGCGTCTTCGGTCCATTGTACGAGAAATTCCACGTGCTTCCACCGTCGGTGGTGCCATTCGCTGTGAAACTGATCCCGCCGACGATGAATGTCGTGATCGCCACTGCGGCGGTGGCCAGCACCATGGCGCCTGTCACAACGATCATGTCACCGGTTTCGGCATCGATCGTTGCCGGTCCCCAGCTAACGCGTTTGACCGTGTCATTGATGGAGGGGGAGGTGCCGCGTTCCTTGCCATCGCCGACCGCGTAGTTCACCAGTTGTGCGTGAGCGATCGCGAGCTTGGCATGGCTGTGAATGAGCAGGTCGACATTGGCGTTGCCGGAGCTGCCGGGATTGGTGCTAGAGACATGCCAGTATCCCTGGCTGTCCAGCATCACCCATGCTTCATTGCTCCCAGAAAATTGGTTAGTGCTGATGGTGGCGCAGTCGCCGGAGATGGTGTTCATCTCGGCCAGCGCGTTGGCCGAGAAGGTGCCCGTAGCGACATAGAACGACAGGGTTGGGGTGATGGTAGTGACGTCGCCCGGATTGGGCGCCCAGGTCACTCCCATGAAGCCCTGGGCACTTTCAACGCCAAACGACTGGCTTTCGTACCAATTATTTCCGGCATTGATTCCGGCGTTGAAGTGATTGCTGGCGATACTGAGGCTAGTGCTTGGCCCCCCCTGACTTGCCATGGCAAGCGTCGGACCTTGCGCGGGAGGGGTGGTTGCATAGCCTGCAGTCCAGGCTTGACCCAGCTCGACATTTTCCGTGACCTTGGAATCGACCACGACATTCAGGCCAACTGCGAGATTCGACGCATCGGCGCCGATGCTGAACTGCAGGGGAATGGTAAAGGAATTGTCCGACGGCGAATTTGGCACAACGCTCAAATTCGCTGCCGAGTTTGCATACACCGTGGAGCCGACATTCATTTCAGGCGCGCTCAGAAAGCACCAGAAATCTTGGGTCGCCATGCTCTGGTTGACGATGTGGATTTTGTACTGGGTTGTCATGATTTATCCTTGAGAAAGAAAATGTTGAGGTTAAGCGGTGATGCAACTTACCGGCTAATGGTTTGTTGCCGCCCGCATCTTCACTATCGCAAGCAGCGTGCCAGCAAAAAAGACCGCTTTTATGCCTGCTTTTTCAGGGTTTTCATGTCTAATCCAGCCTTTGTTGACATATCAGTGTCTTGTTGACACGCTTTCTTTACACCATGGATATGAAAAAGAGTGGCGCCCGGCATCCCTCGCGCTTTCCAGGAACCTATGGAAGTACTCATTTAGTCCATTTTCCCGTTTTCCAGGTTCGCCCCAAGTTCAGCACAGGGTGACTGTCAAGGTGCAGGTTTCATGGGCAATTTACGTGAACCGGGCCATGCCGTCATTTGCCGTGAATTCGAGCCGGGAATCCCGGCGAATGCGAGCATGGCGCTCTTGAAACGCCAGGGAGCGCGCACTCGCGGCCAACGCGATACTGGCGCGCTGTTGCCGGCCGGTCGGCCTCGGCTACGAGCTGGAAGGGAGAGGGATGGCGCGCGTCGCAGCCGCACAGCGGCGCTGAGATGGGAGGGGCGGCGCGCCGCGCGCCGGTCGCGGCGTCAGCGGGTGTTCTTCTCGTTGGGGATCGATCCGACCTGCAGTTCGGGATCGGGCAAGAGATGGAACTCCCACTGTCCGCTGTTGTTCCTGGCGTAAAAACTAATGTAGAAGCACCAGTCGCCGCTGATGACATCGAATGACACCACGCTGTTGTTGATAATCGGAACGGCGCCATCGACCACGCCGTTGAACGGCGATGATGCCTCGGGAAGGTGCATGTTCGTCGCCATCAATTTGCCGTTATGTATCTCGATCGGCTCGTTCTTGCATATGAATATGAACTTGAGCGTATCGCCGCTCTGGGGGTTGTAAAGACCCGTCGGAAGGCGGGGGCAATTCGTGGTGAAGGTGGCGATCTTGACGCCGCTCTTGAAGGCGATGGTAAACGTATATTGCGACATACACTTCCTTTCCAGAACTACAAAGGGGCGGGCTTGCGTCCGCGTGGACCGATCGGTGTCAATCGGCGTGATAGGCCGGATCGCGCCGCAACGCGATCAGGTCGGGTTCAGCCTCGATGAACTTGACCGGATAGCCCAGTTCCCTGGCTTTGAGAATGGCTTGCAGCGCCAGGCGGCGCTGGCCGATGAGTTCATACGCGAGGCCGGCGTAAAAGCGCACGTCGGCGCTCTCCGGCGCCAGTCCGAGCGCGCGCGTCATCAAGTCCATCGCCTGCGCCTTGTCGCCGGTGCGGGCGCAATACATTCCC
Source organism: Massilia genomosp. 1 (assembly GCF_011682185.1). Classification (NCBI taxonomy): domain Bacteria; kingdom Pseudomonadati; phylum Pseudomonadota; class Betaproteobacteria; order Burkholderiales; family Oxalobacteraceae; genus Massilia; species Massilia genomosp. 1. The sequence continues at coordinate 20,459 of NZ_WHJF01000007.1, read as the reverse complement.
ATGCGGTAGACCAGCGTGGCGTTGCCGGGCGCGCGCTGCAACTGCGGCGCCAGCAAGTCGCGCGCCCTGGCATAGGCGTTGCGCGCCTCCGCTTCGCGCCCGGGAATCCACTGCAAGGCGTCGGCCAGGTTGGCCCAGTTGAGGTAATCGCCGGGCGCGCCGCGCGTGGGCGAGACGGCATGCTCGAAGGCGGCGGCGGCGGCCACGTAGTCGCCGACGAGAAACATGGCGTTGCCCAGGTTGCCGTACAGTTTGGCGCTCGGCCGGACCTGCAAGCCTTGCTGCAGCACGGCGAAGGCCTCCTCGATGCGCTGCTGGCGCAGTAATGAGGCGTTCAGGCCGGCATAGGAGGCGACCGCGTCCGGCTCAAGCACGATGCTGCGGCGGAAGGCCCGCTCGGCGTCGGCATATTCGCCCCGGGCGTAATGCAGCGCCCCCAGTTCGTCTTCGAAGGCGCGCTCGGTGGGAAAACGCTGGCGTGCCTGCGCCAGCGCCTTGAATGCCTCGTCGAAGCGGCGCGCGTGGCGCAGGATCTGGACCTTGCCGTACCACGCGAAAAAGTCGCCATGGTCGAGGCGCAGGGCGGCCTCGATTTCGTGCAGCGCCTGGTCGTGGCGGCGCTGGTTCAGGAATACCCAGCTCATGGCGGTATGGCTCAGCGCCAGCTGGTCGTCCAGTTTCAAGGCTTGTTGCGCGCTGGCGGCGGCCTTTTGCAACCAGTTTTCGTCCTGGGTATCGGCCATGTAGCGCAGGCTGTAGCCGAGCGACAGTCCGGCGACGGCGGCGGCGTTCTCGGCACGGTGCGCGAGAACGCGATGGAAGCGCGCACTGCCGCTTTGCAGGCTGCCCGGGCGGTCATGCAATTTCAGTTCGGCCAGGCCGAGTTTGAGTTCGCCCGCCTCGGAGTAGGGCGTCAGGGCGGCCTCCACAGCCACCAGCGCTGGCGCCGCGTAGCGCCAGGCGGCGCCGGCCAGCACGGCGACGGCCAGCACGGCGCAGCCCGCATAAGCCCATGCCAGGCGAGGCCGCGCGCGCGCCTTGGGTGGCGGCGCCGCATCCGGGGCGGCCGGCGCCGGCACAGCGTCGGCCAGTTGCCCCAGCCGCAAGCGCACCTGCGCCATGTCCGGCAAGCGCTGGGCCGGCTGGCGCGCCGTCATGTCGCAGATCAGCTCGCGCAGCGGCGTGGCCAGGCCCGGCGTAAAGCGCCAGCTGCGCGGGTCCGACTGGATCTGCGCGGCCGCCAGCGCCATGCCCTTCAAGTCGTCGAAGGGGCGCGCGCCGCACAGCAATTCGTAGAAGATGACGCCAAGCGCGTAGACGTCTCCCTGCGCGTCGGGCCGCGCGCCGAGCAGGCGTTCCGGGGCCATGTAAGCGATGGTGCCTTGCAGGCAGTCCTGATGCAGCGAGGTGGTGATCAGCGGGTCCTGGAGTTGCGCCAGGCCAAAATCGAGGATGCGCAGCCTGCCGCCCGGTTCGATCATCAGGTTCGACGGCTTGAGGTCGCCATGAATCAAGCCGCTGGCGTGCGCTTCGCACATCGCATCGACCAGTTGCGTAAGCCAGTCGCAGGCGGAAGCGATGCCCGGCAGAGCGTCCTGGAGGACTTCCTTGAGCGTTCGGCCGCGCACCAGTTCCATCACGATGCCGGGGGCGTCGCCCGTTTCCTCGATCGCATGCACCTTGACAAAGGCGGCATGGTGCAGGGAGGCGGCAATCCGCGCTTCGCGCATCAGGCTGCTATCGGACGCTCCCGGCACGCTGTGCTTGGTAAATTTGATGGCGACGCTGCGCCGCAGCTTGCTGTCCCAAGCTTCGTAGACGACGCCGAAGCCGCCTTCGCCAAGGCGTCTGCGGATGTCGTAATGCGAGGGCAGCGGCGGTGTTGGCGCGAGGCTGTCCGGTTCGCATGGTTTCTCAACTTGGGTCAGGGTGGTCATTACGAGTCCACATGCGCTGTTTTATCAATATTGCCACATATCCCGATCGGCAAGTAAGTAAGCGCGGTAAAGATCGTATTGTGGCGGGCGCTGCGCGGCGTATGACGTAAAAAGGCAACAAGGAAAGCTGCGGGCGGCGCTGTCCGGCGCGCCTGTCAGCGTGACCTTGCCGTGTGCTGTTGCCGAGGCAGGCGGGGGCGCCTGGCACCAGCACGATACTGAACGAGACCAGCACGGACATGCCCAACGCGACCGACAAGAAAGAAATTTCGGAAAACCAAGATTGGCATCAATTTACTGTTGCATATCCAGATGTTTGGCCGCCTCACGCCGGGTCAGGGCCGACAAGCTGGCGTCGTTTTCCACGATAAATGCGCGCACGGCCTCGGGGTCATGGTGGGCGTAGTCGCGCAAGCCCCAGCCGATGGCTTTGCGGATGAAAAAATCCTCTTCGTGCGCCAGTTGCCCTGCGTAGCCGAACAGGCGCGCCAGATCGGTCTCGGCGCGCCAGCCCAACTGGTGCAGCATGGCGATGCGGCGCGTCCACAGGTCGGCGTGGCGCGCGGCCGCGTCCATGCGCGGCTGGCGCTGCGACGTGTCGGCGCGCACCACCGTGCCGACGAGTGCCGCCAGCGCATCGACCGTATCCCACCACGCCGCCTGGCGCGCCAGCGCGAGCAGCGCGTCGATATGCGCGTCATCGAAGCGCTTGACGTGCGCGGCCAGCAGGTCGATCGCCGCGTACTGGCATTCGCGTTGCGGCGCGCGCCAGAGGGCGGTGGCGGCGTCGAGCAGCACGCCCGGATCCGCCCCCTTGAGGCTGGCCACGAGCGGCTTGAGCGCGGCGCGCCGCGCCGGCGTGGGGATGCCGTGGAACGCGAACTGGTCGCGCATATAGGCGCTCATGCGCGCCGCCCGGGCCGGGTCGGCCAGCGGCGCGAGCAGCGATGTCACTTGTTCGGCAATGCTCATGGGCCTCTTTTTCAAGGTGGTGGACGACGGCGCGCCAGGCGCGAATGATTTTGCGAACGACCGTACTAAAATGTGCTATTCTCGTAGCGATCAACACAGCGCATTGCGCATATTAATCCAACTCAGGAGACACACATGATAGATGCCGTCATCGTATCGACCGCCCGCACCGGCCTGGCCAAATCGTGGAAGGGCGCCTTCAACATGACGCACGGCGCCACGCTCGGCGGCCACGTGCTGCAGGCCGCCATCGCCCGCGCCGGCATCGAGCCGGGCGAGGTCGAGGATGTCATCATCGGCTGTGCCAATCCGGAAGGCGCCACGGGCGCGAACATCGCGCGCCAGATCGCCTTGCGCGGCGGCTGCCCGGTCTCCACGGCCGGCATGACGGTCAACCGTTTCTGCTCGTCGGGCCTGCAAACCATCGCGCTCGCGGCGCAGCGCATCATTGCCGGCGAGGGCGATATTTACGCCGCCGGCGGGGTCGAATCGATTTCCTGCGTGCAGCAGGAAATGAACCAGCACATGCTGGCCGATCCTTGGCTCAAGGAACACAAGCCAGAGATTTACTGGCCCATGCTGCAAACGGCCGAAACCGTGGCCAAGCGCTACAACATCGGGCGCGACCGCCAGGATGAATATGGCGTGCAGAGCCAGCAGCGCGCCGCCAACGCCCAGGCCGCCGGCTTGTTCAACGCCGAGATCGTGCCCATGACCACCATCATGGGCGTAGCCGACAAAGCCTCGGGCATGCTGGTCACGCGCGAAGTGACCATCAGCGCGGACGAAGGCATCCGCGCCGACACCACGCTCGAAGCCGTCTCCAAGATCCGCAGCGCGGTGCCGGGCGGCGTCATTTCGGCCGGTAACGCCAGCCAGTTTTCGGACGGCGCCTCGGTTGCCATCCTGATGAGCAGCAATGTGGCGCAAGCGCGCGGCTTGCAGCCGCTCGGCATTTTCCGTGGCTTCGCCGTGGCCGGTTGCGAGCCGGACGAAATGGGCATCGGCCCGGTGTTTGCGATTCCCAAACTGCTGAAAAAGCTTGGCTTGTCGGTCGCCGACATCGGCCTGTGGGAACTGAACGAAGCGTTCGCGGTCCAGGTGCTGTATTGCGCCGACCGCCTCGGCATCCCGATGGACCGCCTCAATGTCAACGGCGGCGCGATCGCCGTCGGCCACCCGTACGGCGTCTCGGGTGCGCGCCTGGTCGGTCACGCGCTGATCGAAGGCAAACGCCGTGGCGTCAAGTACGTCGTTGCCACCATGTGCATCGGTGGCGGCCAGGGCGCCGCCGGCCTGTTCGAAGTCGTCTGATCCACGCCGGGGCGCGCCGCTCCGGCGCAGCCCCGCTTTCTTTGCCTTCCCGGGGGACGCTAGATGCCATCGAACATACTGTCGCGCCGCGACCTCGACTTCCTGCTGTACGAATGGCTCGATGTCGAGGCGCTGACCGCGCGTCCGCGCTTTGTCGACCACAGCCGCGAAACCTTCAACGCGGCCATCGATACCGCCGAACAGATCGCCACCGAGCTGTTCGCGCCGCATAACAAAAAGAACGATCAGCACGAGCCGCATGTCGATGGCCACACGGTGACCATCATTCCCGAAGTAAAAATCGCGCTCGATGCCTTTTCCGCCGCCGGCCTGATGGCGGCCGGGCAAGACTACGAATTCGACGGCATGCAGTTGCCATGCGTGCTGGAAAAAGCCGTGACCGCCTACTTCACGGCGGCCAATGTGGCCACCTCGGCCTACATTTTCCTCACCATCGGCAACGCCAACACCTTGCTGAAAACCGCCACGCCGCAGCAGATCGAACGCTTCGTGCGGCCTCTGTACGCCGGCAAGTTTTTCGGCACCATGTGCCTGTCGGAGCCGCAGGCCGGGTCCAGCCTGTCCGACATCAGCACCCGCGCCGAGGCGGACCCGGTCGACGGCGTCGATGGCGAGCGCCAGTACCGCCTTTCCGGCAACAAGATGTGGATTTCCGCCGGCGAACACGACCTGGCCGGCAATATCGTCCACCTGGTGCTGGCCAAGATTCCCGGCCCGGACGGGCGCCTGATTCCCGGCGTGAAGGGCATCTCCCTGTTCATCGTGCCCAAGTTCCTGGTCGGCGACGATGGCGAGCCGGGCGAGCGCAACGACGTCGTGCTGGCCGGTCTGAACCACAAGATGGGCAATCGCGGCACCACCAACTGCCTGCTCAACTTCGGCGAAGGGCGCTTCAAGCCGCTCGGCAAGGCCGGCGCGGTCGGCTACCTGGTCGGTCAGCCGCACCAGGGCCTGGCCAATATGTTCCACATGATGAACGAAGCGCGCATCGGCGTGGGCCTGGGCGCTGCCGTGCTGGGCGTGACCGGCTACCTGCACGCCCTCGATTACGCGCGCAGCCGCCCGCAAGGGCGCCATCCGGCCGAGAAAGACCCGGTCAAGCCGCAGTTGCCGATCATCGAGCACACCGATGTGCGGCGCATGCTGCTGGCCCAGAAAGCGTATGCCGAAGGCGCCATGGCGCTGGTGCTGTATTCGGCGCGCCTGGTGGACGAACAACGCAGCGCGCCCGACCCGGACGCACGGGTACACGCCGGGCGCCTGCTCGACTTCCTCACCCCGATCACCAAGTCGTGGCCGTCGCAATGGTGCGTGGAAGCGAACAGCCTGGCGATCCAGGTGCATGGCGGCTACGGCTACACGCGCGAGTACAACGTCGAACAGTTTTACCGCGATAACCGCCTCAACGCCATCCACGAAGGCACGCACGGCATCCACGGGCTCGACCTGCTGGGACGCAAGGCGTCGATCCAGGAGGGCGCGCTGTTCAAGGCCATCGGCGGCGAGATTGCGGCCACGATTGCCACAGTGCGCGCGGCCGATGTGTCGGTCGACCTGCACGCCAACGCCGACTTGCTCGAAGAAGAATGGCAGCGCATCGCCACGGTCACCAAGGCGCTGTACGCCGTGGGCGACCTGAACAAGACCCTGGCCAACGCCAGCCTGTACCTGGAAGCGGTCGGCCACACGGTCGTCGCCTGGATCTGGCTGGAACAGGCGCTGGTGGCCACGCATGCACTGGCGGGGTCGCCGTCTCTGGATGACAGCAACTTTTACAAGGGCAAACTGCAAGCCTGCCGCTACTTCTTCCACTGGGAACTGCCCAAGGTCCAGCAACAGCTCGACCTGCTGGCCAGCATCGACACCACCACGCTCGACATGCGCGATGCGTGGTTCTGAGGACCGACCGGACAATGATCAAGCACATCGTCATGTGGAAGCTGAAAGCAGTTGCCGAAGGCGCCGACCGCGCCTCCAATGCGCGCAAGATGAAGGAGCAGCTGGAAGCCTGCCGTAACATCGTGCCGGGCATGTTCGCGTTTGAAGTGTCGCTGGCCCAGCCGGGCCTGGAAGCGACGTACGACGTGGTGCTGTACGCGGAGTTCGCCGACAAGGAAGCGTTGAAGGCGTACGGCGAGCATCCGACCCACCACGCACTCAAACCATTCTTTGGCGCCATTCGTGACGAGCGCCAATGCATGGACTACCACATCTGAATAACAAGGATTCCCTATGCGTACTACGCAAGAACTGTTTTCCCTCGCCGGCAAGACGGCACTGATTACCGGCGGCTCGCGCGGACTGGGCCTGCAAATGGCCGAAGCGCTAGGCGAGCAGGGCGCCAGGATCGTCATTTCCTCGCGCAAGCAGGCTGACCTCGACGAAGCGGTTGCCCACCTGAAAGAGCGCGGCATCGAGGCCAGCGCCATCGCGGCCGACCTGGCGCAGGAAGCGCATATCCAGCCGCTGGTCGATGAAGCGATGAAGCGCCTCGGCCACATCGACATTTTGATCAACAACGCCGGCGCCAGTTGGGGCGCGCCGGCCGAAGACTATCCGGTCGAGGCGTGGGACAAGGTCATGAACCTGAACATCCGCAGCATCTTTCTGGTGACCCAGGCGGTCGGCAAGGCGTCGATGATTCCGCGCAAGTACGGCCGCATCGTCAATATCGCCTCCATCGCCGGCCTGGCGGGCAACCCGCCGGGCACCATGAAAACCATCGCTTACAACACCTCGAAAGGCGCGGTGGTCAACTTCACGCGCGCGCTGGCGGGCGAGTGGGGCGCGTACGGCATCACCGTGAACGCCATCGCGCCGGGATTTTTCCCGTCCAAGATGACCAAGGGCGTGCTGGAAACCATTGGCGAGGAAGCGCTGGCCAAGGATGCGCCGCTGGGCCGCATCGGCGACGATGAAGACTTGAAAGGGGCAACCTTGCTGTTCGCATCCGACGCGGGCAAGCACATCACCGGCCAGACCCTGGCGGTGGACGGTGGAGTATCGGCGGTATGACGGCCGCTACCTACCAGCGCGTGGTCCTGGCGTCGCGTCCGCGCGGCGAAGTCCAGCCCGACAATTTCAGTCTCGAGACGGCGCAGCTGCCCGCACTGGGCGAGGGCCAGGTGCTGGTGCGCAACCATTATCTGTCGCTCGACCCGTACATGCGCGGGCGCATGAGCGAGGCGAAGAGCTACGCGGCCACCCAGGCCATCGGCGAGACCATGATCGGCGGCACTGCGGGCGAAGTGCTGGAATCGAAGCACCCCACATTTGCGGTTGGCGACATGGTGGTCGGCATGCTCGGCTGGGCCGAGATGGGCGTGGCCGACGGTACGACCTTGCGCAAGGTTGATGCCAGCCAGATTCCCCTGTCGGCCTTCCTGGGCGTGGCGGGCATGCCCGGCATGACGGCCTGGTATGGCCTGAACCACATCATGAAGCCGAAGGCGGGCGACACCATCCTGGTATCGGCGGCCAGCGGCGCGGTCGGCAGCGTGGTCGGACAACTGGCCAAGATGCAAGGCTGCCGCGTGGTCGGCATCGCCGGCGGACCGGACAAATGCGCCTATGTCGTCAAGGAACTGGGCTTCGACGCCTGCATCGACTACAAGGCCGGCAAGCTGGTCGAGGACCTGGCCGCTGCCACGCCGGACGGCATCGACGCCATTTTCGAGAACGTGGGCGGAGCCGGCTTCGATTGCGCCTTGCCGCGCATGAACGCCTTCGGCCGTGTGGCGCTATGCGGGATGATCGCCGGCTATAACGGCGAAGATGTGTCGATCCGCAACATGCGCTTCATGCTCACCAGCCGCCTGACGATTCGCGGCTTCGTCGTCAGCGAACACCTCGACCTGTGGCCGCAAGGCTTGGGTGAACTGGGCGCGCTGGTCGCGAGCGGCAAGCTCACGTACCGCGAAACCGTGGCGCCGGACCTGGCATCGGCGCCGGACGCCTTCATCGGCCTGCTCAAGGGCCGCAACTTCGGCAAACAACTGGTAAAGCTCATCTGACATGAAAAACTTCCAAGACAAAGTCGCCGTGATCACCGGCGGCGCGAGCGGTCTCGGCCGCGAATTCGCGAAACGCGCCGCCAGCCTGGGCATGAAAGTGGTGTTGGCCGACGTGCAGCAGGACGCGCTGGACGCCACGCAGGCCGAGCTCGAAGGCGAGGGCGCGCAGGTGCTGGCCATGCTCTGCGACGTGCGCAAGGGCGAGCAGGTCCAGGCGCTGGCGGACGCCACCATGGCGCGCTACGGCGCGGTGCATCTGGTGTTCAACAACGCGGGCGTGGGTTCGGGCGGCTTGATCTGGGAGAATTCGGAAGCCGACTGGGAATGGGTGCTGGGCGTCAATCTGTGGGGCGTGATTCACGGCGTGCGCATTTTCACCAAATTGATGCTCGAATGCGCCAAGCAGGACCCGCAGTACGAGGGGCATATCGTCAACACCGCCTCGATGGCGGGGCTGCTGAACGCGCCGACCATGGGCGTGTACAACGTGTCCAAGCATGCGGTGGTGTCCTTGTCGGAAACCTTGTACCAGGACTTGCAACTGGTGGAGGCGCCGATCGGCGCGTCGGTGCTGTGCCCGTATTTTGTACCGACCGGCATCAGCCAGTCGCACCGCAACCGGCCCGAGGACGTGAAGATGACCGGCGGGCCAACCGCCAGCCAGAAGGCGGCGCAGGCGATGACGGTCAAGGCGGTCGAGTCGGGCAAGGTCTCGGCCGGCGATGTGGCGCAGATTACCTTCGACGCCATTCGCGACGGGCAGTTCTATATCTATTCGCATCCGGGCGCGCTGGGCAACGTGGGCGAGCGGATGGACGAGATCGTCAAGGGCATCAATCCGGGCGATCCGTACAAGGCCGCGCCGCATATCCGCGACATGTTGCGGGCCAAGATGAGGGGCTGAGGACGACGCATGCCGGGGCCTCGGCTCGCCCCGGAGTTGACGTGGTGCAATCTGCTAAACTCATCGTTTCTGCATAACCGGGGATGCAAATGGACCTTCACACCACGCTGACAATTGATGACTTTCGCAACAAATGCGATAAGGTCCGCAACGACGCTGAGAGCTATCACATGCACCCCAGCAGCGCTTACTGGGAATTGGCCGACATCGTGCTGGCGTCGTTGGCGCAAACAGCTAGTGCGGCGCTGTTCACAGAGTCCCAAGCCGACGTCCGGCGAATCGTCTTGCGCGCCTTGCGCCACTATCGGAGAACCGGGCAGCGCGAGTTGTGCGCCGTGCCCGACGCTCGACTCTGGGATGGCGGGCCGGAGGCGCGCGCCGCGATCACGACCCTGGCTGCGGCAAATCTGGTGCCGCAATCGATGACCCGCATCGCGGTCCCGGTACCCGTGTTCAGGGGACTGGAATGTATCCGCGCCATTGAACCGCTGCAACAGCGCCTCCCGGCCGAGGACAGCCTGCTGCGCGTGGAGTTGGTTGGCCTGGCTCGGGAAGTGCCTAATCCGCGTGCTCGTCCTGATCAATGGACGATGTCCTTGCAGATTACCGAAGACGAGCGGCGCAGCATCGACGCGGGCGCCTACGAGCGGGTGGTGGTGCGCAGCTGCGTGGCGACGTTCGCAATGCGCCGCAATGTCTGGATGGATTTTTGGCCGCGCTTCACCCTGGGCGATGTACGCCGGTTCAGCGTCATCCAGAAGGGAAACCCCTTTGGGAACCGAAAGCTGATCGTCAAGCTGGATATGGGTGACAAAGGCAAAATCTCGTGCGGCGACATGGAATTGCTGCGACTTGAAGACATCAGCTGTGCTGGGTAGGGATGGCGCTGCGAGCATCCAAAAGAGCGGCTCCGGCACTAATGCCGCAAATTTAAGCTACGTCATTCCCGCGCAGGCGGGAATGACGGTCTGGAAGTTGGTGGTCATAAAACCGCTTAGCTGAGCGGCAAAGCCATGGCGATCGGTAAGTTAGCAGCCTTTTCGCCAATCGGGCGTTTGCTTGATCCTCTGACGCTCATCGGGTTCTCCGTTCGGAAATTCAGCTTAGACCGATCAACGCCGCTTCGCAAGCTGGCTGGGCGGGGAGGCTAATGGCGTGCCGGCAGGGCACTCACGCCAGCATCCGCTCGTGCAACTCCGCAGGCGCATCGTCATACAGCTTGACCACGGTCGAGGTGCGCGTGCCGTAACCCGGAATCTCGATGCATACCGCGGACAAGCCCCGTTCCAGGTCGAGCGCGACGCCGGTGTCGGGCAAGCGCATGTCGGCCGCGCGGGTGGTGTCGGCCAGCATTTCGAAATACGCGTCTTCGGGCGCGCCCTGGCACAGCAAACTGGCGAACTGCGCCTTGGTGCGCACCACCTTCGGCCATGGCGCGTCGAGCAGGCTGTTGGAAATGCCGTAAATGCCCGGCGCCAAAGCCTGCCCATTGCGCGCGTCGCCGGCCCCGCGATTCGAAAACCAGACCATGCCGCTGCGGTCGCCCAGCACCAGGTTAAAGCCGTTGTAAGCTGCGCTGCCATCGGCAATCTGCGCGATATAGTCGGCCGCCGTCATCGTGCCGGCCAAAAAATCGACCACCAGCGCGCCGCGCGAGGGCGCATCGGTACGGCGCTCTTCGGGCGCGCGGATGTTGGTCAGCGCCGCAAACCGCGGGCCGTTGGCGCCGTCTTGCGTGATGCCCATCCAGCTGCCGCCGAACTTGAGGTCGCGCCCCGCGTATATGTTCGGATGCTCGGGCCACACGCCGGCCGGCGCGGTCGGGCGGTCATAGAATTCGTCGCGGTTGGCGGCGGCGATCAGGGGCACGCCGGGAACGACCTGCCATGCAAAAACAATCAGGCACATGTGCTTATATCCATGAAAACTTCCGTATGGCGCGGGCCATCGGTGAACTGATCCAGCCCGGCTTGCCCGACCGCCGCCGCCAGCGCAGTGTCGAACCCGGTGGGGCTGGCGGGATAGATTTCCATCCAGGTCTGGCGCCCGTCTTGCGCGCCGGGACGGCGTTTGAGCGAGCCCGTCACGCCCGTTGGCAAGGCCAGGGCGGCCTGCATGGCGCGCACCAGCGGCGCGAGGCGCGCCGCGTGCTCGTCGCGCACCTTGTAGTAAATATACAGGTCGACCATGGCAGGCTAGAGGTCGAGCGCGTCGAGCGCGTAGGGCATCGGCAACATGCGCAGCGGCACGCCGCTGGCCGAGCCAAGGTGGACATTGCCTTGCTCGATGGCCGCCAGTTTCATTTCCACCAGCGCATCGACGCCGCCGGCGCCGTTGGGCGCGCTGTTGACGATCATGCCGCACGGCTGGTCGGGATCGTCTGCGGCGAATACTTCGTCACCGGCCTGGGCCGGCGCATTGATCGTCGCCAGCGCGGTACGGCGCTTGAGCTTGCCCAAATACTGGCTGCGGGCAACGATTTCCTGGCCCGGATAACAGCCTTTCTTGAAATTGACGCCGCCGAGCAACTCGAAATTGACCATCTGCGGAACAAATTGCTCCTGCGTACGCAGGGTGACCTGCGGCACGCCGGCATGAATCTCGGACAGGCGCCAGGCGTCGGCGCCAGCCGGGCGCAAGGCGCTGGCGAGCGCCGGCCAGGCCGCCTGGGCCGCCTCGGGCGTGGCCAGCCACTGGTAGCGGGGCGCGCCAAACACGTCGGCCACGCGCAGCAAGGTACCGAGCGGGTGGTCGATGCGCGCGTACGGCGTGGCCGGCAGCGCACCGAACAGGGGCAGCAGCGCGGCCTCGGCGCCAGCGCCGCCAATGCCAAGCAGCACCATGGCGCCGCCAGCATCGCTGAACTTGGCTTTGGCGCGCAGCACGAACATGGACAGGCGCTTTTGCAGCGCGGGGGCAATGTCGCGCGCCAGCTGGAGGAAGACCGACTCGCTGCCGCGCCACATCAGGAAAGTTGCCTGCAAGCGCCCCTTGGGGGTACAGTAGCCCGCCAGCCGCACGTCCGCCAGGCCAAGATGTTCAACATCATTGCTCAGCTGATTGTGCAGGAACGTGGCGGCATCGTCGCCGCTGACCGCGAGCACGGCCTGGTCGGTGATGGCGGCAACGAAGCCCGATGCCAGCTCGGCGGCGGTGAGCGCATGGCCGAAGTCCGGCACGTGGCCGGAGCCGTCAGTGGCGAGTTGCGCGCCCTGCGACGAGAGATATTCATTCCAGTTGTTCATAAATTCCAAATATTTCCCGATTTAAGCTTTATCATTACGGGCTCATTATAGAGATGTCGCGAAAATCGCGCCGGACACGGCGTAAAACCACAGAATCGAGTTCGGACTTGTTCAAAAAATTACTCATATTGATCCTCCTGCTGTGCACCGGCGCGGCGATGTACTTCTTCACCTGGGCCAAGGAGCCGATCACCACGTCCGGCGAGCCCATCGCATTCACGGTCCAGCCTGGCAGCAGCGTGGGCACGGCGGCCCAGGAGATCGCCGACGCCGGGGTGCCGGTCAATCCCTACATGCTGTCCTTGCTGGCGCGCGCCACCCAGACAGCGTCGAAGATCAAGGCCGGCACCTACGAGCTCAAGCCGAACACCTCGCCGCGCCGCCTGCTCGACCAACTGGTGCGCGGCGAATTCGCCCAGGAATCGCTGACCATCATCGAAGGCTGGACCTTCAAGCAGATGCGCCAGGCGATTGCCAGCAACAAAGGCCTCAAGCACGATACGGACACGCTGTCCGATGCCGAACTGCTGGCCAGGATCACGACCGACTACAAGGCGGCCGAAGGCTTGTTCTTCCCGGACACCTATCTGTTCGCCAAGGGATCGAGCGACATGCAGATCTACAAGCAGGCGCACACCCTGATGATGAACCGCCTCGGCGCCGCCTGGGAAAAGCGCGACCCCAGCCTGCCGTACGACAACCCGTACCAGGCGCTGGTCATGGCCTCGATCATCGAAAAAGAAACCGGCCAGAAGTCCGAGCGCGCCATGATCGCCGGCGTGTTCGTGAACCGCCTGCGCCAGGGCATGATGCTGCAGACCGATCCGACCGTGATCTATGGCATGGGCGACAAGTACGCCGGCAACATCCGCAAACGCGACCTCGAAACCGACACGCCGTACAATACCTATACGCGCACCGGCCTGCCGCCGACCCCGATTGCCTTGCCTGGCGTGCAATCGCTGGCCGCCGCGCTGGGGCCGGCCAAGACCGACGCCCTGTATTTTGTGGCGCGCAAGGATGGCACCAGCCAGTTTTCCAGCAATTTGTCCGATCATAACCGGGCAGTGAATCAATATCAACGATAGGCGTTTCCCGTTCCATGACCGACAGTACCGCCTCAAGAGGCAAGTTCATCAGCTTTGAAGGCATCGACGGCGCCGGCAAGTCCACCCATATCGGCTTCGTCGCCGCCGCCCTGGCGGCGCGCGGCAAGCGCGTCGTCTCCTCACGCGAACCGGGCGGCACCGCGCTCGGCGAACAATTGCGCGAACTGCTATTGCACGAAAAGATGCACCTCGAAACCGAGGCCTTGCTGATGTTCGCCAGCCGCCGCGAGCACATCGCCCAGGTCATCGAACCCGGCCTGGAGCGTGGCGACTGGGTCATTTCCGACCGGTTTACCGACGCCAGCTTTGCCTACCAGGGCGGCGGACGGGGCCTGGAGCGGGCCAAGATGGAGGCGCTCGAGCAATGGGTGCATCCGCACCTGCAACCGGACCTGACCTTGCTGTTCGACGTGCCGCTCGCTGTGGCCCGTGCGCGCCTGGACGCGACCCGCACGCTGGACAAGTTCGAACAGGAAAAAGCCGATTTTTTCGCGGCCTGCCGCAATGAATACCTGCGCCGCGCGGCGCAGTTTCCAGAACGGATTGTTGTCATCGATTCCACGAAATCGATTGCCGAGATCCAGGCCGCCTTGGTCGACATCCTCGAAACGCTGCTGTAAGTGATTGATTAAACTAAGAATGTCGCGATGAGCAATACAATTTATCCCTGGCAGGCGAGTGCGTGGCAGCAATTGCAGCTGATGCGCGAGCGCTTGCCGCACGCGATCCTGTTCCACGGCGCCGCCGGCACCGGCAAGGCCGATTTTATCGAAGCCTTCGCCCAATCCTTGCTGTGCGAGAACGTGCGTCCCGACGGCCACGCTTGCGGCGCCTGCGGGTCCTGCGGCTGGTTTTCGCAGCAAAACCATCCCGACTACCGCCGCGTACGGCCCGAAGCGCTGGAAGACGAGGCGCCGGCGGACGGCGACGAGGGCGCCGAGCTTGACGGCGGCAAGAAAGCCAAGTCGACCAAGGCGCCGTCGAAAGAGATCAAGATCGAGCAGATCCGGGCGCTGGCCGACTTCATGAACATCTCCACCCACCGCCAGGGGCTGCGGGTGGTGGTCGTGTATCCGGCCGAGGCGCTCAACATGCCGGCCTCGAATGCCTTGCTCAAGACCCTGGAAGAGCCGCCGCCGGGCACCGTGTTCCTGCTCTCGTCGAACAGCCTGGACCGCTTGCTGCCGACGATCCTGTCGCGCTGCCGCAAGTTCGCCCTGCCCATGCCCGATGAAGCCGCCGCGCTGGCCTGGCTGAAAGAACAGGGCCTGCTTGATGCCGCCAGCTGGCTGCGCGAGCAGGGCGGCGCGCCGCTGGCCGCGCTGGCGCAATCGGAAACGGGTAGCCGCGAGGATTTGGAGGCGCTATTGCACTGTCTGGCGCATCCGAGCGTCGACGGCGCACTGCGGACTGCTGAAAAATTGAGCAAAGCACCGCTGTTGACGTTGGTTTCTTGGATGCAGCGCTGGCTTTACGATCTGTTTTCCTACAAACTAGCGGGTAGTATCCGGTATTATCCACGTTACCAGAACGAAATCGCCGTGCTTGCTGGCAAAGTACACACCGCGAACCTGCTGCGCGCGATGAAAAATGCAAACGACCGGCGCGCGATCGCGGACCATCCGCTGTCGCCGAAATTGTTTGTCGAAGACCTGTTGCTTGATTACACTGCATGCTGTACCTGAAAGGATTTTAATGTCTGGCAACCCTACTGACCCAAGCGCTCCGCAAATCACGCGTCCTTCGGTCCTGTCGCTTGCCATCAAGGAAAAGGCGGCGCTGTATGCCGCGTATATGCCTTTCCTGCGCAACGGCGGCATGTTTGTGCCCACTGTGAAGCCGTACAAGATCGGCGATGAGATTTACCTGATTCTGGCGTTGATGGACGATACCAATAAATACCCGATCGCAGGCAAGGTGGCCTGGATCACGCCCGCGGGCGCCAACAACAACAAGGCGCAAGGCATCGGCGTGCATTTCCCCGACGACGAGACCGGCCAGCGCGCCAAGTTGCGCATCGAAGAGATCCTGGGCGCGGCCCTGCGCTCCTCGCGCGCCACGCATACCTTGTAATCGCCCTTGTAACAACCCCTTAACCTGACTGTCACCGCTCGCTGTATGCCGTCTTTCGTCCATCGTGTTGCCCGTCCCGACGACCTGCCTGTCATCGTCGACATTTACAATTCGACCATCGCCTCGCGCGAAGTGACTGCCGATACCGAGCCGGTGTCGGTGGCCTCGCGCCAGGCATGGTTCGACGACCATGATCCCGAGCGCCGCCCGCTGTGGGTGCTGCACGCGGCCGACGACGCCGGCGCCAGCCCGGCGCTCATCGGCTGGATGTCGTACTCCAACTTCTACGGCCGTCCGGCTTACTCGGGCACCGCCGAACTGTCGATCTATATCGCCGAAAGCTGGCGCGGCAAGGGCATCGGGCGCTATTGCCTGGAACAGGCGATCGCCTACGCGCCGAACATTTCCGTGCATACCTTGCTCGGCTTCATCTTCGGCCACAATGCGCCCAGCCTGGCCTTGTTCAAGAAGTTTGGCTTCGATACCTGGGCCAACCTCCCGCGCGTGGCCAACCTGGACGGCATCGAGCGCGACCTGATCATTCTGGGCAAGCGTATCGGCTAAGGTTTACAATGGCGGGATGTATATCGACTCCCATTGCCATATCAATTTCCCCGAGCTTGCCGCGCGCATGCCCGAGATCCTCGCCACCATGGCCGCCAACAAGGTCACCCACGCCCTGTGCGTGTCGGTCGACCTGCCGGACTTTCCGCAGGTGCTGGCCCTGGCCAAGGAATATCCCCATATCTACGCCTCGGTCGGCGTGCATCCCGATTACGAGGACACGCCGGAACCTTCCGTCGACCAGTTGGTCGAATTGTCACAGCATCCGAAAATCGTCGCCATCGGCGAGACCGGCCTCGACTATTTTCGGCTCCAGGGCGACCTGGAGTGGCAGCGCGAGCGCTTCCGGGTGCATATCCGTGCTTCCAGAATCACGCGCAAGCCATTGATCATTCACACCCGCGCCGCCAGCGCGGACACCATCCGCATCATGCGGGAAGAGGGCGCCGGCACCGACAAGGGCGGCGTGGCCGGCGTCATGCATTGTTTTACTGAATCACTGGAAGTGGCCGAGGCCGCGATTGCGATGGGTTTCTACATTTCCTTTTCGGGCATCGTCACCTTCAAGAGCGCCAAGGAGTTGCAAGCGGTGGCCCGCGCCGTGCCGCTTGAGCGCATCCTGATCGAGACCGATTCGCCTTACCTGGCGCCGGTGCCGCACCGGGGCAAGATGAACGAACCGGGCTTTGTTTGCCATGTGGCCGAATACCTGGCGGCGCTCAAGGATGTGCCGCTGGCAACGGTGGCGCAGCAAACGACCGACAATTTTTTCAATCTTTTCAAGGCCATACGCGATGAAGTTGAAGTCGATTCTGCACTGTGAGCGCAGGTAAACCCGTTTCTGAGGAAATCGATATTTGTCAATGAATTCAAGGGATTAGGGAGTCAACTTCATGCTCAAGCTGATCAGTCGTTTGTTCCTGGCCGCCGTGCTTGCGAGCGCCTCGGCCACGGCGGCGGCCGATCCGGTACGCGATGTCGTCGTTGCCGCCCAGATGGACAACGCGTCCATGGTCCGCAAACTGCTCAACAACGGCGGCAACCCGAACACGGTCGATCCGATCACCGGCCAGAGCGTGCTGATCCTGGCGCTGCGCGAGGGCGCCAACGATGTCGTCAATGTGTTGCTCGACCAGCCCGGGATCGACCTTGAACTTGCCGCGCCGAACGGCAACCGCGCCCTGATGATGGCCGCGTTCAAGCGCAACAAGCCGGCGGTGCTGGCCTTGCTGGCCAAGGGCGCCATCGTCACCTATCCTGGCTGGACCCCGCTGCACTACGCGGCCGCCAGCGGCGACGACGAGATCGTCCGCATCCTGCTCGAGCACCACGCCTACATCGACGCCGAAACGCCCAGTCGACTGACCCCGCTGATGATTGCCGCACGCGAAGGCCACGAAGCGGCCGCCAAGCTGCTGATGCGGGAGGGTGCCGACGCCACCCTGCGCAATAATGAAAGCCTGACCGCCGCCCAGATCGCCGAGCGTGCCGACAAGCCGCGCATTGCCGACGCCATCAACGCCCATCTTGCCCAGAGGCGGCGCGGCCTTTAGGGGACCCGGCGGTGCAAGCGGGCACCGCAAGCGGGTGCCGCAAGCGGGTGCCGCAAGCGGGCACCGCAAGCAGGTGCCGCAAGCGGGCGCCGTCAAGCGCCGAACTGGCACGGAAAAGCGAGTTATCTCGCGGCATCAAACTGCACCCATGTTGTTGATAATGATTAGGTCGTACTAATCAAAGCCAAGCAACGGCGGGGCATCCGGGCCGTGACGGCCTGGCCGCCAATCCAAAGGGAAAATCATGCTGAACGAACGCGAAATCGAAAGCTGCTATCTGGGACAGTTCATTCCTGTCCACTATCACCACAATATGTTGATGGACCAAAACCGGATGCACGGTTTCAAGTCGGCGATCCACTACGCGGTTTTCCCTGGCGCCAAGGTGCTCGAGCTCGGCGGCGGAACGGGCGTGCTGTCCTGGTTCGCGGCCGCCAAGGCTGAAAAAGTGTACTGCGTCGAATTCAATCCCGACATGGTCAAGGAAGCGCGCAAGATGATGTCGATGAACCCGAACGGCCACAAGGTCGAGGTGGTGCATGCCGACGCCTTCGAATACCTGCCGCCGGAACCGGTCGACATCGTCATCTGCGAAATGATCCACGTTGGCATGTTGCGCGAAAAGCAGGTGGAAGTGATCGAATCGTTCAAGCAGCGCTACCTGGCGCGCTTTGGCGGCCCGCTGCCGCGCTTTTTGCCGGAAGCGGTGATCATGGCGGTCCAGCCATTGCAGCAGGAATACGATTTCGAGGGGTTTTACGCGCCTATCGTGCAGTTCCAGGAAACCACGGTGATCCATCCCGGCACGGTCGAACTGGCGCCGCCGTCGGTGTACAGCATTCTCGACTTCAGCCAGCCGCAAGACACCCGCATCGCATGGGAAGGCAAGTTTTTGATCGAAAAGAATGGCGTCGTCAATGCGATGCGTTTCATTACCAAGAACGTGCTGGCAGTCGTGAGCGAAGAGAACGCCACCATCGACTGGCTGAACCATTACATGACCTTGCCGCTGCAACAAGGCGTACAGTGCAAGGCGGGCGATGTGTTGCAGGTGAGTTTTCATTACCGCGCCGGTGGCTCGATTCCGTCGCTTGAAGCGGCGATCCGGGTTGATGTGCTGCGTGCGGTGGTGCCGGAATCCGTCGAAAGGGTGCGCGTCTACGCCTGATAAGGGGTGACCACAGAATTCGGAAAAAATAGTACGCTAAGCTCAAATTACAGCTGAGCACCTTGGGGCGGTGACGGAAATGGTCTAAAGTAACATTTCCGACTGCCCAGCAATCCAACAGGATTTTACGTCCACATCGGTCCCTAGGGACGAATGCGGTACGCACAAGAGGAATGGATGTCATGGCACAGACTAGAGAAATCACAAAATCCAGAAAAATATGCTAAAGAGGCGTATCAATCTCTTCAGATAGGCTTCGATTACACCGAAATGTTTTACAATCCGAAATGCTAGCAAAAGATGCAATAATTGTTTGCTGTCAGTCAAATATGAGCGGCAGTATTTCGAACCTCTCGCGGGCATCTAGTAACTCGTGACCATTCACAACACCGATTTCAGAAAATAGGCCGCGCTTATTAGCGCAAGAATTATGCAACAACAATCAGCAACCGAGTACCATGCCAATCACGCGTCCTTTGAGATGCCGACGCAACTCAAGGACAAGTCCATGCACATGTTCACGCTCAATGACAGCGGGCCGAGCAATTTCAGCGTAGTCGTTTCGCACGCCGAGGTGCTCGATGGCGAGACCTTGATCGCCTTTAGCAAACGCATGATCCAAGAGATGTCGAACGCCCTGCCACGATTCACACTCAGCCTTTCTGAAGAACGCAGACTTGATGACGCCCCAGCCTGGGAACTTGCGTACAGCTGGCCCAGCGGTAATCACTATATGTACCAGCGTCAGGTGATGACGCTGGTGGAGGGCGCACAAGGTGGTACGGTTCAGGCCATGCTGATCGCAGCGACCTGTCTTGCGCCATTTAGCGCGAGCTGGAACGCAACTTTTGATGGCATTCTCAATAGCACCCGGCTACGCCGCAAACTGGCGCAGCCGGTGGACCTCGCCACGCCAGCTGAGGCCTTGTCCACCATCTTTGTTTTGTCGGAACGCCGCCGAACGCTGCACGCCTTTGTCGACATGAATGAGGCGTGTGGCAAAATTGACCCGAGAGAAGTCGAGCAGGATGCCTGGGCATTTTTTAGTGCAAGCGGTGCGCCGCTGCACGCCCGTCTGCTCGATCCGACCGACGACAAGCCGGGGCGCAAATCGTATGTACTCGACGTACGGGCAGATTCGTCTGCTCCACGCCTGCACGATTGTCTGCACATGGCAGCGCTATTGGTCACCAGTTCACCAGCATTGCTATTTACCAGCATTGCCGACGTGCGCGCCCATCTCGTAAAGGAGCGCTAGACATGCCAAAAGCAGCACGCGCTCTTGATCCAATCGGCCATGCGCCAGTCGTAAGCAGCCTGCTTAAAGGCTTGCTGGTGGGCGCGGCAATCGCCCTGGTTGCCGTCGCTGTCATCGGTACCGGTGGACTGGCCGCTTTGGCCTTGGTCGGCGCCGGGGCCGCCGCTGGCGCCGCAATTGGCACTGCGATCAGCGGCATGATCCCCCCTGTGTCAAACTGTTGTGAGACAACTTCATAACTCTAATTAAGGAAGTTGGTACCCACATGGAATCGAATATGACACCAGCAGCAGGACGCATCCAAGACGATATCGATGGTTTTTCTGAC